>CAZGYS010000376.1:0-6604 GCA_964530305.1 uncultured Leptospiraceae bacterium | reverse complement strand
CTATCCCAAAGTCGAGTTTCACGAGGCCCGGATCACCACCGTCTTCTACGGCGCATCGCCCCGGGACGTGGAACAGCGGGTCACCATTCCCATCGAAAAGGAACTGCGCGAAGTGGAAGGCCTCAAGCAGGTGCGTTCCATTTCCCGGGAGTCCGTCTCTGAAATCAGCGTGCGGGTGGACCTGTCCGAAAACGATCCCGACGGTATCCTGGAAGACGTCCGTCGCGCGGTGCGGCGCGTGAACGATCTGCCCAGTCAGGTAACGGAGCGGCCGGTATTTCAGGAACAGAAGACGGGCATGTTTCCCATCCTGGAAATTTCGGTCTACGGCGCGAAAGACGAACACGCCCTGCGGGCGAAAGCGGTCTTCCTGGAGGAGGAGCTGGAGCGTCTGGCGGGCGTGGCCCGCGTGGACATCTTCGGCGAAAGAGATCGGGAGTGGCACATTCTCGTCAATCCCGCGAAGCTGCGTCGCCATGGGATTGATCTGGGCGCCGTGGGGCGCGCGCTGGCGGGACGCAATGTGAACGTGCCCGGTGGTTCGGTGGGACATGGGTCGGCCCGGAACATTCGCACGAACGGCGAATTCCGCGATATCAACGAGCTGGCCGGCTTGCCCATCCAATCTAATGACACCGGCTTCATGGTGCGTCTGGGTAAAGTGGCGAAATTCCAGGACACCTACGAAAGACCCGCGCTGCTGGCTCGCACCAACGGCAAGCGGGCCATTAACCTCCAGGTCATCAAGAAGGAACGTTCGGACATTCTTTCCACCGTGGACGACGTGAAGAAACGCATCGCGGAGTTGCAGGGCGACGGTCCCGTTAAGTTTCAAATCGTAAACGATACTTCGCGTCAGACGCGTCGCCAACTGGACGTAGTCTTCTCCAATGCCGTAATCGGTCTCGTGCTCGTCGTGGCCATTCTCATGGTCTTCCTGAATATTCGCATGGCGATTCTCACGTCCATTTCGTTGCCGCTGGTGGTGCTGGGCACATTGCTGTTTTTCCCCATCTACGACATTACCCTGAACATGGTTTCCATGATGGGTATGATCATCGCGCTGGGCATGCTGGTGGACAATAGTATCGTGATTTCGGAGAACGTGTATCGGTACAGGGAGCAGGGACTTGGCCCCATCGACGCCGCGGCGAAGGGAGCCTCCGAGATGATGCTGCCCATCATCGGCAGTTTTCTTACCACCATCGCCGCCTTCCTCCCCATGATGTTCATGTCGGGCACCATGGGTAAGTTCATCTGGCAGATACCCTTCGTCGTCATCGTCGTTCTCACGGTCAGTCTGCTGGAGTCCTTCTTTCTGTTGCCGGCCCGCATGGCCCACTACGGCGGCGTGCCCGATTCGCGCATTCATCGCGTACGCGCGGCCATCAACCGCGGTTTCGGCGCGCTCAACAATGCATTCGGTCGTTTGAGCGACGGGGTCATCGTGCGGCCCTTCGTTACGCTGGGTCTCGTGGGGCTGGTTTTCGCGGCGGCCATATTCGGTCTGACCCAGATGCGATTTACGCTCTTTCCCAAGGAAGAGGTGGAGGTCTTCCTGATTAAGGCCGAGTTCGATCCGTCTACCCGCGTAACCGAAACCATGCGCCGCATGGGCTACATCGAGGAATTGGTACGAGCCCTGCCGCCGGAGGAACTGGTATCCTATTCCATGAAAGGCGGCGTCCAACAAAGAGACGTGGCCGATCCCCTGCAGCGCGTGGGCGAACACCTGGGCATGATTCAGGTCTTTCTCACGCCCGAGGTCAAGCGCAAGCGCAAGGCCAGTGAAATCATCGCCGATCTGGATCCGCAAATCCGAAAGATGAAGAATCTGAAGCACTTGCATATCGAGGAACTGGTGCCTTCGCCGCCCATCGGCGCCGCCGTAACCGCGGCCGTGGAAGGAAAGGACTATGCCGTGCTGCGCAAGATCTCTAAAGAGCTGCGCGATTACCTGGGAAGTCTCGACGGCGTCTATAACATCAACGACGATTATAAACAGGGTCGCGAGGAACTGCTGGTGCGCGTGAATCCCGCCCGGGCGGCCATGGTGGGTATCGACACGGCGCTCGTGGCGAGCATGGTGCGCACGGCCTTCGAGGGACAACCGGTCACGACCATTCGCCGCGGGACGGAGGAAATTACCCTGCGCGTACTCTATGACGGGCCTTATCGCGGGCGGGCCGACATGCTGGGCGGCATTCGCGTACCCAATCGCGTCGGTTTGCAAACTCCCCTGCGTGCGATTTCCACCGTTCAAAAGCAAACCGGACCCGAGTCCCTGTCTCATTTCGATTTCGAGCGGGCGGTAACCATCACCGCCGACGTACGCGAAAAGAAAATCACTTCCAACGTAGTCAACGCGAAGCTGCTGGCGCATTTCGACAAAATCAAATCGAAATATCCGGGCTATCGCCTGGCGTTGCGGGGAGAGCAGGAAGAAACCGCGGAATCCATGGCGTCCCTGGGGCGCGCGGGTCTGCTGGCCATTCTGGCGATATTCGCCATCCTGGCGGTGCTCTTTCGTGACGCGCGCTATCCCTTTCTGATTCTTTCCACGATCCCGCTGGGCATCATCGGCATCGTGGCGGGTTTTCTGATTTCCAACAAGGCCATGTCCTTCCTGGCCATGATCGGCATGATTGGTCTGGCCGGAGTGCAGGTGAACGCGGCCATCATGCTGGTGACGCAAATTCGCCGTCTTCGCGGCGAAGGCCGTTCGCTCAAGGAGTCCCTGGCCGGCGCCGCGCGTCTGAGGTTTCGCCCCATCTTGATCACCACCCTGACCACCATGGGCGGTCTATTTCCCACCGCTTACAGTCTGGGCGGTTCGGATCCCGTCCTGATCCCCATGACCCTGGCGCTGGCCTGGGGCCTGGGCTTCGGTACCCTGGGTTCCTTGATTTACGTGCCGGCGGTCCTCGCGGCGCTGGATGCGATTCGCCAATCCATCCGCAAGCGTCTCGAAATATTGCGCGGGGAACCCGCGGACGAGGTAGTCGCCTCCCATGGTCATGAACCCCTGGAGCAAGCTTCCATGGAAGCGCCCTATGATCCCGACTATAACGAGGACTATGAACCGGTCTACGCCCGCGCCGAGGAGAAAGGCTGACATGGATACGGCGGAAAAAATTCTCCAGGCCGCCACGGTGCTCTTCGCGCGCTGGGGTTTTGACGGCGTATCCGTGCGGGACATTTGTCGCGAAGCGGATACGAGTTCCAACGCGGTGCATTATCATTTTAAGAGCAAGGAAAACCTCTATCAGACCATCATTCGCCGTTTCAGCGAAGACCTTCTGGACGGCGCCCGCCGGGCCCTGAATCGTCCGCCGGCGGATCAGGGCGAATTTCGCGTGCGCCTGCAGATTTTCACCGAGGAGACGCTGGTTACTTTTCTGGAACGACGCGATTTAATGCTCATCGCCTTCAATGAATTCGTGCAAATGTTCCCTCACTGCGACGAGTCCGTGGCCCACAATTTCATGGAACACGGTCGCGCCGTTTCCGATTACATTGCCCGGGCCCAGGAAAAGGGCATTGTGCGTGAGGACCTGGATCCCCAGGCCGCGGCGGAACTCATGATGGAAACAGTGGGGATGAACGTGCTCTGCGGCGAAGTGCGCAAACAGTTTGAGGAAGGCTCACTCAAGGACCCGGAGTATCGCACGGAGTGGGTGAATCGCCGACTGAACATTCTATTCGTCGGCATGCTCATTCCGCAACCGGCCGCCGAAAAAAGCTCCGCGGTCTCCGCACCTTCGCGGTGAATATAGTCGAAATTACTTTCGGTTCCGGAACCAGAAATAGACCGGCACGCCCAGCAGCACGATGATGATGCCCGCGATGGTCGACTTGATGCGAAACACGAACGAGGCGTACATCAAGTAAATGGAAAACGCGCAGAAGATGGCCGGCGTGATGGGATAACCCCAGGCCTTGTAGGGCCGTTCGATATTGGGTTGCTTGACGCGCAGGACGAAGACGGCGGCCACCGCCAGGAAACTGAATACCACCAGCACGAAACCCGCCGCCTGCAGTAAATCGCGCAGCGTACCGAAGAGCACCATGACCAGGGCCACCGCGGTGAGGGCCATGATGCTCTTGCGCGGGACGCTGGTATTGGGATCCACTTGCGCGGCGAATTCAAAAAAGAGGCCGTCTCGGGCCATGGCGTAAAATACGCGGGGTGCGATGAACATCATGGCGTTGATGGCTCCCACGACCGATAGGGCAATCACCGCGCTGATGGCCGCCCCGCCGGCTTGTCCCAGCAGGCTCGTGACGGTTTTCTCCGCAACGCGGCCGACGCCTTTCAGTTCCGTAACCGGGAGAGCGTAGAGATAGACCAGGTTGATGGCCAGGTAGATCAGGGTTACGATGAGCGTGCCCCCCAGCATGGCCAGGGGGAGGTTGCGTCCGGGGTTTTTGATTTCCCCCGCGATGTAGGCCGCGGCGTTCCAGCCGCTGTAACAAAAGGTAATGGGCACGATGCCCGCGGCGAACAAGAGCATACTGAACTTATAATCGGGTGCCGCCGCCGCTATGTTCGCAACCTTGCCGCCGCCGGAAAAAGCAGCCACCAGAATCAAACCGACGATGGCCGCGATCTTCAAGATGGTTAGAACAACCTGGAAACGTTTATCCGTGCCGCGACCCAGAAAATGAAAACAGGCCAGAATCAAAATCACGCACAGCGCCAGGATGAGTCCCGGTGTTACGGTGATGCCGGGTAATGTAAATAGAATGTTCTTTTCGCCCAGGCCGGGCACGAAGAAACCCAGGTATTTGACGAAGGCCAGGGCGCCGATGGCGATGGGCGCGGAGAAGCCGATAAACAACGAAGTCCAGCCGGAAAGGAAACCGAAGAGCGGGCCGTAGGCTTCGCGCAGATAATTGTATTCGCCGCCGGCTTTGGGATAGGCGGCGGCCATTTCCCCGTAGGAGAGAGCTCCCAGCATGGCAAGCATGCCGCCGACGACCCAGGCCCCGAGTACGCCGGGCCCCCAGGCGATGCTGAAGATGACGAAACCCGTCGTAAAGAAAATGCCCGAACCGATCATGTCCGATACCACGATGGTCATGGCATCGAAACCGGAAAGACGACGTTGAAGATTATCCTGACCCGACATAAAAAGACCGTCCCGCCCGAAGCCTGGAGATGTAAATTGTTTTTTGCGTGGGATTCAGGGCGCGACGAATTCCCGCTGGTAGCGACGCACGGCGGCGGCCATGTGCTCGGCGAAATAATCGTCCGGATTATAGTCCGCGGCGGAAACCCAGTTCATGTCGTCGTGTTCGTCGGAGAGGCGAATTTCGCCGCCCAGGTATTCGGCCAGAAAGGCGATGCCCAGGCCGTCGGTTTTCGCGCTGATGATGTAGTGGGGGAAAATAAAGGCGGGTTCTTCGTTCAGATCGTAGCGAAAATCGCTTCCCAGTTCCTCGGCCAGCTCGCGGCGCACGCAGTCCCCCCAGGGTTGGAAAAACTCGGCGTGGGAAATGCGTCCGCCCGGCAAATCGCCCACCTGAGCCGCGCGATCTCGTAGTACGAGAAATTCGTTTCCCCGATGAAGAAAGACCTTGAGGGTAATTTGAAAAAAGCCAGGTTCCATGGGTGTCGTTGTTGTTTGTAGTTTTCGTTCGATTCGAACTTCGCGGCACTCGCGAAACGGGCCGCGTCACTTGCGTTCGAAGATGTCGTGATTACGGGGCGGCCAGATGCGATTTTCGCGTTCCAGGCTGCGCGCGAATTGGTGGAAGTGTTGCGTCTTTAACAGGAGCTCGTCCGCTTCTTTTTTTTGCGTGGGATACAGGTCCTTTAAAACGGCCGGCTCTCGCGCGGTCAAGAGCACGGGCACCGGTCGAGCCAGCCATTTGGACAAGAGCAGATCGTTTTGCAGCCAGCCGATGACGTCGGTATTGGAGCCCCCCGCGAAAAACGCGAAAGGGTTCCGGGGAGCCGGGCCGGTCAGGTCTCGTCCCATGGCCGCGTAATGCGTGTCTCCGCCGACGAGAGACAGCAATGTGGGCACGATATCCAGTTGTGACGAAACGGCATAGTCCACGCGGGGCGTAACGCGGCCCGGGGCGTAGATGAGGAAGGGAATGGTCCGGTCCTCGAGATAATCCAGATTCGCGTGGCTGGTGTGGTCGGCCACGAAGAGGAAGTACGTATTCTTGAACCAGGGTTTGTCGCGCACGGAGTCCATGAAACGACCCAGGGCGGCGTCGGTATAGCGATACGCGTTTAAGTATTCGCGCATCTGGACGTCCTTGCCGAAGACGCGATACTTCTCATCGGGAACGGCGAAGGGATGATGCGTATTCAAGGTAAAGACGACGCCCATGAAGGGTCGGCCCGGTTCCTTTTCGATCATCCGTTGAAACATGTCGAAGGTATCGCCGTCGTGGAAGCCCCAGCTCAAACTGTTCTTATAACGTCCGGTCGCGGCCATGGCGCGCCGTCCGGCCAGTTCCTGAAAACCCAGGTGGGGCAAGACACGATTGAGATTGTCGAAACGTAAATCGCCGCCGTGAACAAAGAAGGTTCGGTAACCCTTCTTGCCCAGCAAGGTGGCCGCCGCGCCGAAGCGATTCTGAATCT
>CAZGYS010000375.1:0-6619 GCA_964530305.1 uncultured Leptospiraceae bacterium | reverse complement strand
GATGGGTCCCAGCAGGGTTAAAACTAGTTTCGTAATCTGATACAGGTCCACGGGGCGGTCCCGCAGGGTCAGCTCCCGCGTCTTAAGTTGCGAAAAGTCCAGCAGGTCGTTCACCAGCGATGACAGTCGCCGGCCGCTGTAGGCAATCATCTCCAGGTTGTCGTGCACCGGATTTTCCAGTTTGCCGGCCGCGCCGTCCATGAGGCTTTCGGCGATGCCGATGATCCCGTTCAGCGGGGTGCGCAGCTCGTGACTGGTGTTGGCCAGGAACTCATCCTTCATTTTATCCAGGCGCGAAAGTTCGTGGTTCTTTTGGCCCAGTTCCTCATTGAGGCGATCCGATTCATTGTAAACGCTGAGGAAGTGATTGGCCAGGGTCGTGGCGATTCCGAGAATCACGATGAAGACGCCGTACTTACTGAGGCGAATCCCCGTATGAAAATAGAGGTCGTCCAGGATGTCGTACACCGCCGCGCCGATCCCCGCCAGAATTCCCAGGAAGAGATTGCCTTCTACCGTCTTGAACAAAGTACGCGAAAACGTTATGGGAAAGCGCGTGAGACTTGAGTTTTCCGCGCTGACGGTCATGTACACCAGGCGCGTGCGATGAAACGTGTGATAGAGAATGAAACCCAGTAGATAGAACAAACAGGGGATCGTAGCCAGAAAAAAGATCTTCAAGACCTCTTCATAGCCGGTGATGGGCATGGCGATGTTCAAGAGGCAGATGACCACGGCGATGCCGCCCATGATCTTCGTGAACCAGGTGAGTCGCCGCAGCACCAGGGACTCCAGAAAGGCAATCATCAAAATGGGCAGCACGTAGATGGCCGGGTAGTTGACCCCGTAAATGATGTCCGTATCCAGAAAGTAGAGCTTGGCGGTCTGGGAATCGGCGAACTGATACAGGAAGTAACAGATACAAAAAAGACCGAAGTAGAGATTGTGCACGTCCTTGAGGCGACGGCTGAACAGCAACAGGTGATAGCCCCCTACGAACAAGTAGAGGAAGATCAAAATCATTTTGACCAGTTCGGAGCGCGAAGCCTTTAGGGTTTCGTATTCGCCGATGAAGTGTCCCTGGGCGTCACCCACGCCCACGAAGACGCTCGTGGGATCTCCGATAATGTGAACGGCGATTTCGTTTTGTCCCGGGCGAAGCACGCGCCAGTCCAGGGGCGTGATGACCAGTTCGTGGCGCGCGTGCTTGATTTCGCCCTTGTCGTTCAGGTGAATTTCCCGGCGCAGGGAAGTGCCGTTCAGGAAGATTTCCCAGTTGGCGCCGAGAGAGGACAATTGCAGCGCCGGAACCACGGGCCAGGTGTTCCGATCCGCGGGCATATCGAAGCGGATCAACGCCGAGAAATGTTGGGGCTTATATTCCTTCAGGGACAGATACTTTCGTCGGGGCAGGTCCTTGAATTTCAGGTCGGGAACGGCCAGCGGGCGATTGCCCTTTTGAGCGGGAATTTTTCTCCAGCCGCTCTGCTCCAGTTCCGTTCCGGTTCGGCCCGGGGTTTGACGGAGCAGGGCGGGATCGAAACCCTGGCGAACGTAGGCATCCCGGGTAGTTAGATCGATTGGGAAGTAAGAACTTTTTTCTTTTGTACCCGGAGAGTCGGCGAATAGTTCCGAGCCCGCGCCCCAGGGGCCGGCCAGGAATGCCGTGCCCGGCACTATGACCGGTACTATGCACAGCACTACGAATTTGATCGGAAGGAATTTCCGCATTAGAACCGCCTCGTCGCAAGTCGAAAGTTTACCCCGTCATCGGGGCGAAGAAGCGTTATCTAATTCCGCGAATCTCCTAATTTCAAGTATTAATTTATTTGTTTCGGCGACTTTCTAAGTCAATGCCGGCAATTTGATATACCCCACCGGCGGGTCGATTTCAGCGCGCCTCGGCCTCGATGATGAATTCGTAGCCGGCGCTGCGCGCGAAGAGTGTGCCGTCGCTTTTTTTCAGCCAGCGTTGCTCGAGCTCTTCCGGACCCAGCTGTTGCACCAGGCGATACTTTCTTTTCTTGAGCCACTCCTCGGCCTCGTCCGGTTCGATGGCCCAGATCAGGGGTTCGCCCGTTTCGATCAGGTATTTACGGAGTTCTTCCCCTCCGTAGTGATTTCCGCTGCCGTCCACCATGGAAGTGGGGCAATAGTCGAAGGCGATGACGCTTTTCGCGCCGCCCATGGCCCGCATGGATGCCAGCAGGCGATCCACCGCGTCGTGCTCCAGGTAACTTACCACGCCTTCGCAAATGAACAGGGAAGGCGTGCCCACCTGGAATCCGGCTTCCGGCAACATCTCGTCCAGCGTACGACGATTGAAATCGGCGCCCACGAAGGTAATGTGCCCCGGGGGATTCGGTCCCATGATGGATTTCTTGCGCTCCTGAACCGAGGGCAGGTCCATTTCGAAGACGCGAATACCGGCGGCGTTCAGTTCCGCCTGGAAACGCAGGGCCCGGGTATCGTATCCCGCGCCCACGAGAACGATTTGCTTGAGGTTGCGCTCGGCCGCCGAACGAAACAGGCCGTCATAGTATTTGCTGCGCGCCATGATCCACTCATACAGACCGGGCAGCTTACGGCGATAGATGCGCTTCGTGAGGGCTCGCAGGGGGCCGGCCAGTATGCGGTATTTCAGGCCCAGGAATTTCTTGGCCAGATAGTCGTCTCCGCGCAGGGCCGGATCGGATTCTCCGGCGATGACGAAGCGCATGGCGGCTACACCTTCGGGAGTATTCTTTTTGCCGGGTTCGGAATCCGTTGTATTAGACATAGTAATTCCGTATCACCCGGGCGTGATGATTTTGACAATCCTTTTCCGACGTGAATCGCCCGGGCGGCGATTCAGCTTGCCAGTCGCTGGCGACACTTTTCCAGATAGAATTCGGCCACGCGGTCCTCGGGGCAGGCCTTCAGCACGGATTCAAAACATTCCGCGGCCTGTTCCACCATGGCCCGTTGAAAGTAACCGATGCCTTTTTCGAAGTCTTCGGTGGTCTTGCGTTTCAACTCCGCGACGCCTTCTTGATCTCCGTCCACGACTTCGTAGATGTTCGTGACGGCCGTCTTACCCTTGACGCGGACCAGCCCGATCTTTCGCACCTGAAAGGTCTCCGGATGTTCCAACTGCTGGTAGGTCTCTTCCGAAATAATAATGGGCGCCTTGAATTTCTTGGTCAGGGATTCCAGGCGCGCGGCCAGGTTCACCGTATCTCCGATGACCGTCGTATTGAGGCGTTGAAAGGAGCCCACGGTCCCCAGCATTGTGGCGCCGCTGTGAATGCCGATGCCCACGTCGATGGGGCGATAACCCTGCTTCGCGCGATGGGCATTGTATACGACCAGCTCCTGGCGCATTTGAATGGCCGCGCGCACGGCCGAGTCCGCCGTGTCCGGGAAGATGGCCATGATGGCGTCTCCCATGAACTTATCGATAAAGCCGCGGTTGGATTGAATCAACGGCCCCATGCGTTTCAGGTACGAATTCAGAAAATAGAAGTTCTCCTCGGTGGTCATCTCCTCCGAGAGCGTCGTGAAGTCGCGGATGTCGTTGAAGAAGACGGTGGTGTTTTTCTCCACCGCGTCCCCCAGGTTGACGTCGGTGATGTTGTCCTTGCCGAGAAAGTTAAGGAAGGGCTCCGGCACGAAGCGAAAGAAGGAGTCCATCATGACCTTGCGGCTTTCGAGCATGGCCTGTTGCGCCGTTTCCTTTTCTTCCTTGAGGCGATTGATTCGATACGCCAGGCCCAGGGACAGCAGAACCACTTCCATGGCCGCGCCGATTTGCATGCTGTAATTGGTAACCGCGTTGGCCGGCAGGACCCCGAAGCTTTTGAGGCCGTACAGAATTCCGCCCACGAACATGGCCGCCCAGGCGATGAGGTAGTATCTAGCGGGGCGATACCCTCGACGCAGAACGACCACGCCGCTGGCGATGGACAGGGGCACGCAGGCCATGGCATAGACGGCCAACACGCGCAACACCGCCGAGATGGGCGCCAGAGCGCTGATGATGGTCAGCAGAAAGCCGATCCCGGACATAATGTTCATGATCTTGTCCAGGCGGGGCGCGTTTTCGCGCGCGATCATGAAGTAGCGCGTAAACTGTAGAATGAATGCCGGCACCAGCGGGATCATCATCTGACTGCCGTAACTTGCCAGATACGTGGACGAGGGCCACAGGTACTGAAAGGCCAGCCCGTTCAAGGTCATCTGAAAAATGCCGAACGCAATGATGTACAGCACATAGAAAAGATAGCTGTAGTCCCACAGATAGATGAACAGGAACAAATTATACAACGCCATGACGAGAATCAGGCCGTAGTAAATCCCGAAAAAGAAATTCTCCTGGCTGTCCTTTTCCGCGTAGGCTCGATCACTCCAGAGCACCAGGGGAATATTCACCGTACTGCTCGAGGCGATGCGCAAATAATAGAATTTAGATTCCCCGTTTCGAATCGTCAGGGGAAAGACGGCGGTGCGTCGTTTGAGTTCGCGCACGTGGAATTCAATTCCGTCTCCGTTCCGCTTAACCGCAAAGTCATCTCCTTGCGCGGGGCTGCCTCGCGTGGGAATAAAAAGGTCCACGTGATCCAGAACCGGATGCTCGATCTCCAGCAGCCATTTGTCTATGGTCGGGTTCGTATTACGAAGGTCCAGGCGAATCCAGAAGGCGCTGTTGGTGAAGCCCTTATTAGTCTTGTCCGTCTTTTGGAATTTCGCGCGAATTTCGGGTTTGATTATGTCCTTAATCGTAAGTTCGCCGGTTGCGTCCTCGTAGATTTCAACCTGGCTTAGAGTGTATTGCTCAATCTCCGGATCCAGGCGAAAGGGCGCTGCCGATGCTTCGCGCGCGAAACCGGGTCCGGCTATAAGCAGTATACTAATCGGAAGCAGCGCGCAAATCGAAAGGATGATGGAATGGGATCTACGGGGTTTCAAAGGCGGTCCGGTTTGCTTGCCGTTCAGGAACGGCGATTCCACCGGAACATGAGGGTTGAATCGCCCGATTGTCAACAAAATTAGAAAAAATTCCCATTAAAAAGAAATATGTAAGTCGGGTGGTGCCGGGCTGTTATTCGGAAATAATTAGCTTGTTGCGTGAACGGGCTGAGTACTTTGGCTACGGAACTCGCGGAAGGATTTGGAGCGGGCCGGCCCAGGATTGAATCGCGCTTGTTTTTTTAGGTCGCGGGTCGCGCTTATGGCCGGAGGAATTATCGTCTTCGTGCGAATCGAAATCTTAAAACGCGCTCTGGCCTCGTCCGATCTCGACGATGTGCGGCGGGCGGCCGAAATCATAAGTCGCCTGGGAAATGAGGAATTGCTCTCATTCTTGCGCCATGAATTCAGTCAGTCTCGTGGTTTTCCGTTCAAGAGCGCCGTCGCGCTGGGAATGCGTTACGAACCCACGCCCTCGATGATGATGCCGCTGTTGAATGCCGCCGGGGAGTTCGCTCCGGTCTCGCGTGCGTCGGTCTTTTTGTATGCCCTGGCGCACTATGATTGTTCCGAAGTATTGGCTCAAATCGCGGAGTTCTTTTTTACGACGAATTACGAGCAGCTTTCGCATTGTGTAATGATTGTCGAAGCTCTGCCCGCCGAAAGCGCCGCGGGATCGGACCCTCGCCGCGAAGCAATTGCCATCCTTAAGAACGGGATCGCCGCTTATGGGCCCGATACGGATACGCACCAGGCCATGAAACACGCTCTGGCCGTCCTTGGCGCCGAATGATACCCGTATTATGTCGTATTAGCTTTTGTCACACCTCAATAGACAACTCATTCTATTATTGACCAGGAAGGCCATGGGAAAATCCATGGACATAGAACTGATATAAAGAGGTAGTGATCTTATGAAATTAGATAAACCCGTTGCTATTTGTTCCCTTAAAAGAACTCCGTTCGCGCAGCTCGCGAAAGCTCTCGGAGACATGCCGTCCCACCACCTGGGACTGAAAGTCGCCGAGGATATCATGGCCAAAACCGGCCTCAAGAAAGAAGACATCGACGGCGTCATCGTCGGTGAAGGTTTTCCCTTCGCTCCTAATGCCGCTCGTGTAATCTCCAGCATGATGGGCCTGCCCGATGAACTGCCCGCTCTGACCGTAAATCAGAACTGTGTTTCCTCCATCGAGGCCGTAGCCGAATCCGCTCGTCGCATCGCCATCGGCGAAGGCGATGTATGGCTGACCATCGGTCAGGAATCCCAAACGCAAGTGCCCATGTACGTGAAAGGCGCTCGCATGAACAAGAAAACCGGTTCCCTGGATAAACTTAAGAAAACCCTGGCCGCCGGCGACCTGCCCGAGGGCGTTGAGATTCGCGACGCGCTGGAAGACGGTCTGGGTGACGGCGAAACCTCCTACGGTATGCCCACCACCGCGGAAATCGTCGCTCAAAACTACGAAATCCCCCGCGAAACCCTGGATAAAGTCGCTTACGAAAGTTTCAAGCGTGCTTACGACGCTACCATGGAAGGCAAGTACGATCCCTACCTGACTCCGGTAGGCGATTTCGACAAAGACGAAGCCGTTCTGCTGCGCAAGGGTATCGTTGAGAACCCCGGCCGTATGCAAAAAGCCATGCTGCTTTTCGACAACCCCATGATGAA
>CAZGYS010000374.1:0-6628 GCA_964530305.1 uncultured Leptospiraceae bacterium | reverse complement strand
GGGGTAATCGGCGATGGAAAGCGAATGCAGGGAGATGGAGTCGTTGCCGGTCTTATCCAGCATCTCACCGGCGACTTTCACCAGGGTGGAAACCTCGGTATTGCGCACGGGCCGCTTCCAGAAACCCGCGTGACAGAAGCGACAACCCTGCCCGCAACCCCGGGCCACTTCCACGACGACGCGGTCCTGCGTGATTTCGATGTTGGGCACCAGGTTGTGTTCCAACGCCGCGAATTTAGGCGCGCGAAAATTGCGCTTGGTAACATTGCGTCCGCTGTAGGCGGGAAAAACCTCGGGCGAAGGAGCATCCGTGACTTCGTAAAACTCCGGCACCACCAGACCCTCGACTTCGGCCAGGCCGGCGAGAATCTCAGCTCGACCGCGTCCATTGGCCTTGCCTTCGGCGATGATGGCCAGCATGTCCATGAGGCCGTCTTCGCCGTCTCCCATGAACACCCCGTCCATGAAGTCGAAAATCGGCAGCGGATTGGAAACGGCCGTGCCGCCGGTAATGATAAAAGGATCCTCGGGGCCCCGCTCGGTGCGCTTCAGGGGAATGCCCGCCAGCTCCAGGGCATAGAGCAGATTGGTAAAGTGCAGCTCGTGCGCGGTATTGAAACCCCACAGGTCGAAGGAACGCACTTCCAGGAAATGATCCAGGGAATACAGGGGCAGTCCCGCGCCTTGCAGTTCCTTCCCGAAGTCCGGCCAGGGCAGGAATACACGGTCCGCGAAATATTCGTCCGAGTTGTTCACGCGATCATAGAGAATCTTGAGCCCCTGATTGGACATGCCCAGCTCGTAGGTGTCCGGGTAACTGAGCACGACCCGAGCCTTTGCCGCGTGGGGATCCCGCGCGGGGATGCCGAACTCTCCGCCGACGTAGCGGCCCGGCTTTTCAACTCGCTGAAGCAAGGGCGTAAGCGCGGCGCGATCCACATAAACGGGTTTCGTTCCGAAGGCCGCGGTAGCGGAGGCGGAAGCGCCGGGCGCGATCCCTGTCGAAACTTCGGCGGATGTGGATGTGGAATTGCTGGACATGATTGAACTCGTTTCGCTGGACTCTTCGCCCGGACGGGCGATTGCATAACCGCATGACTCGCCTACAGGATGAAGGCAACTCTTATAAAGTCGACGGGAAATTTCGCGCTAAGATAACCAATCGCCGGGTAAACGAAAATCGCATTCCTACCCCCCCGTCCCTGAACTGATGATACTGTTCACCGGCCGTGATTTAATTTTCTTGACCAGGAATGTTAGGATTGTGTTTGAAAGTTCTGGACGCCCTTTTTGTTCCAGGCTACCCTGGACAAGTTTGAGGATCGCCGTTCTCAAGCACCACGCGATTTCGGGGCCAGAATACCAGATGTCACAGCCGGTATACCAGGACCAATTACGAACCGCCAACCTGCGCCTTGGCGCCTTGATTGATCATCTCCACAGCGCCGTCATCGTGGAGGACGAGGAACGGCGCATCAGCTTCGTCAATCGCGAATTCTGCGAAGTCTTCGGCATCCCCGCGGCACCCGACGAACTCATCGGAGCCGACTGCTCCAATGCCGCCCGGGACGCAAAGGCTCTCATGCGGGACCCGGAAGCCTTCCTGGCTCGTATCGAGGAAATTACCTCCCGCCGGGAAACCGTCCTGAACGACGAAGTCACCTTTGCCGACGGCCGGGTATACGAACGCGACTACCTGCCCATTCACCTGGACGGCGACTATCGCGGGCACATGTGGCAGTACCGGGACGTAACTCAGCATCAGGTCTCCAAACGAAAATTGCAGGACGCCCGGGACGCCGCCCAGGAAGCCAATCAAGCCAAGAGCATGTTTCTGGCCAACATGAGTCATGAGATTCGCACGCCCATGACCGCGGTGCTGGGGCTTACTTACCTTTTACTGGAAACGAAACTCACGGACGAGCAACACGAATACCTGCGTCGCATGCGGGAGTCGGCCGCGCATTTGCTGGACGTGGTCAACGACGTGCTGGACCTTTCGCGGATCGAATCCGGTCAATTCGAATTGACCATCCAGGAATTCAATATCGTACGCCAGTTGGCCGTCGTGGCGGATCTCTTTACGTATCAAGCGGCGGAAAAAGGAATCGCCTTCGAGCTTTCCATCGCGGACAACATGCACGAGGACGTCATGGGGGATTCCGCGCGTCTCAAGCAAATTCTCATGAACCTGTTGAGCAATGCCTTCAAGTTTACCGACAGCGGCCGTATTAATCTCAAGGCGCGCATGCTCGAAAGCGAAAAACCGGGAGTGCGCCGTTACGAGTTCGCCGTCTCCGATACCGGCAAGGGCATTCCGCCCAATAAGTTAAGCGCCGTCTTCGACGACTACGTGCAATTGCCCGACGGCCTTTCGCGCGGACGCGACGGTACCGGCCTGGGGCTGGGCATCAGTCGCCATTTCGTTGAATCCATGGGCGGCGATATTCGCGTCGAATCCTGCCTGGGCCGCGGAACTACTTTTACCTTCACGGCCGAATTTGAAACGCCCTCTAGTTCGGAAAAGCCCGGGGAGCCCGAAGCCCTGCGGGGAGACCCCGAGCTTCCGCCCCTTCGCATTCTGCTGGTCGAGGACAATGAAGACAATCAACTCATCGGACGGCGCTTTCTGGAACGTCATGGCCACGCGGTCACGGTGGCCGTCAACGGTCGAGATGCCCTGGACACCCTGGAAACCAATCGCGTCCGAGGCGATGCGCCCTTCGACCTGATTCTCATGGACATTGAGATGCCCGTCATGGACGGCCGGGAGGCCGTGCGTCGGCTGCGGGCATTGGATGCGCCCGAAGCGCGCCTGCCGGTGATCGCCCTGACGGCCCATGCCCTGCGGGACGATCGAGCCCGCTTCCGGAACGCCGGACTGGACGGCTACCTGAGCAAGCCCTGGACCTACGGGGACCTGGCCGGCGAAGCCGCCGGAGTCCTGGGTTATGAACACAAGCATCGGCGCGGCGCAAATTGAGTTACGATCTCGCGCTGGGCTTGCTCCTGTTCGCCCTGGTCGTCGGCGGCCTCTTCTCCCTCTTCATGCTGCTGGTGAATCTTCAGTACAGCGTGCATCGACGGATTCGCTTTCGCCTGCGCGAAATCGCCCGGGACCTGGGCCTGGAGTATCATGACCGGGTCGGCGACCTGGATCAAGCCGTGATCGGCTTTCGCCGTCGTTTGCGCCTGCGCGAAGTGGAATGGTCCGTGAGCGGTTATTTCAAGGATCATGAAGTGATTTTGCAACCCACGCCGGACATTCCGGAACAAGCCGTTGAGTATGCCCTGCGCGGTCGCAACGGCGATTGGGTCAGTCGAGGACGTCCCCGCGCTCCCATGCACGACGAAGAAGTGGAAGTCATCCTGGACGAGCTGCTGGCGGACGGCGCGGAACAGCCGGTCCGGCCCGACGACCAAAAAAATTGAACACGTTCAGTTTTCGGTGCGACTAATGACCATGGAAACAATGATGGATGTGAACACGAGCGCCCGCGTGGGTCGTCGGGCTGCCTTCAAAACCCTGCCCCTGGCCTTACTGTTCGCCGGCCTGCTGGTCGTGCTCATGACGGGCGTGGAAGGCATGCTGATCATGGGCGCCTACGGCTTGCTGGGTTTGCCGGGTCTCTTGCCCTTGATCTGGTATCTCGGTGGTCGAGGCGGCATTCGCGTTCTTCGCCATGGAGGCGATGCGAGCATGCACGGTTTTCTCATGAGCGCCGGGTCTCTGTTCGGGGCGGCCCTGAGCGGCTCGCTCCTGTACGCCGTTTTTCACATGCTCCGTTTCCGGCAATTGGACTGGCTGGACGTGTGGAATCAATTCACGGGGCCGCTGTACTTTCTATCGATGTTCGGTCTGCCCGTCTGCGCCGTTCTGGGGCTTATCATTGCCTGGTTCATGCGAAGAGACGCCGGCGTGGAGCTGGTACCCTTTCGACCGGGACGAACCCTGCTCATAGCTTTGCCGGCTTTCGTGGGAGGGCCATTGCTGGCGCAATTGCTCTGGCAACTGACCATGCTCGTGCGCTGATAACGACTTGTTCGGCCGATTCAGCGCGCGGGTCGGGGAGTACAGGCACGACCGGGCGGAAACAATCCGGCGCCGATTCCCGCGTTTGCTTGCGCGCCCGTCCGCTTTCCATCCGGACGAGGAGTCGGTTCTCCGGGACGCGGCGCGGGGGGCTCTTTCGCGGACGGTTGCTTGCCCGACGGCTTGTCCTTCGGTTCTTCCTTATCGATATCGAAAGCGCTGTCTTCGCCCAGGGGGAGCAGCCAGCGGACGATATAGGAACCGACAAACACGAAGGGCGTCCCCAGGGTCTTCGGCACGGCGATGGTCCGTTCCAGCATGACATTGTTGCCGTTGCCCCTTAACTTAAAATAATCCACCGCGTCTCCGGCGGCCCAGGGGATGGCCTCGAAGGTGTGAATGGTCTGATCCACCACCGACGTAATGGTGAAGATGACGATGTGCACGGGCCAGGTGATGAGGGCCCCGGTGCAGGAGTCGATGGTGCCCTCGAAAAATTCGGAGTCGGCGTAGGCCTTGCCCACGCGCGGGTTATGTAGAAATCCGCAGGATGCCGTTCCCATCAACACCAGGGCCAACAGCAGCGCGCCCAGCGACCGGGCCGACCACGCCCCCGGGCGATGCTTGTTCGTGGTCGGATTCGTGCGTATAGTTCCAGTTGCGATTATCTTCATTGCCGCGGACCCTCCGGTCTTTTCTTCGTCTCCGGACGTTCACGAACCACCGGGGGCTTCTTCATTTTGGGATCCGTCAGCGGCCGAGCCTTACCGGGATCTTCCTCGGGCGGCCCGATCAAATTTCCATCCGCGTCCCGCCGCCATTGATAGCCCCACTCAGGCCACGCCCAGGCCGCGTTCTCTTTAGGACGCACCGCGAAGAAAGTTCGCCCCAACCAGGAGCCCACGAAGACCACGGGGGCCAGCACCAGACGAAAGGGCGCGAAGCCGGCCTCGGCGTAGTAGCCCGCGCCGTCCACGGGCTCCGAAAGAATATACCAACCGTCCAGGGCCGCGGAAGGCAGATTGGCCGCGGGCGCGATGATGAAATTATCCACGGCCAGGGTTACGATGGTCGTGGGAATCAACACCGGCAAAAGCGGCCAGGACCAGGCGCGATTCTTTACCAGCTTTCGATCCACGTAGTTGGTCGTGGACATGGTATGCACGCTGGTTACCGCGCAGGCTTGCGCGCCCCACCCGACGAAGACGGCGCAAAGTAGAATCAGGATAATTTTCCGACGAAGTAAACTCATTGATGTCATAAATCCTTAAACAAGTATCCTCAAAAGGGAAAGGCCGTTTGCACAATCTCGGCGCCGATGAACAAGATGGGCCAGGTAATGACGCGCATGGGAAAGACGATGATTTCGCCGACGCCCGCGAAGGGTACCGACTTAAAGGTGTGGTTGGCGAAATCCACGGAGTCGGGCAAGTAGCGTATGGGGTTGATGATCAGCCCGTCCACGAGCAGGGACGCGACGCCCACGGGAACGGCTATGGGCGAAAGGGCGGCCTGAAGCACGGGGCTGTCCGGCGTGAGCTTTTCATCCAGTTCGGTCGTCAAGACGCGATGTTTCTTGCCCAGCACGGCGCATTGCGAACCGAACAGACCGGTGAACGCGAGAACCATAATCAAGAGCAGCAAGCGTGTTCGTCTCATGATTGATGATGAATCCGCCGGAGAAACCCGTCAAGATAATTTAGAGCGACGGACCCGGCGAATTTCCGTTGACCGCTCTTCGCCCGCGACGATTTATCCATTCATGGACAACTGGCAACTTCACGTTCAAGACCACGTCGCGCGATTGACCTTGAATCGCCCGGACAACCTGAACAACCTGAGCGCGGACACGTTGCTGGAATTGCGCGAAGTCGCTCGCGATATCTCTTCCCGCAAGGAAATACGCGCCGTGATCGTATCCGGCGCGGGTAAGCACTTCTGCAGCGGCGTGGACGTGGAGCTCATCGGAAACATGGTGGGGCGGGCATCCGACGAATTCGGCCGCAATCTCAAGGAGTTGCAGGAGTGCATTGATGCGTTCGAAGCCCTGAATAAACCGACCATCGCCGAGATCCGCGGCTTTTGCGTGGGCGGCGGCATGATTCTCGCCGCCTGTTGCGATTTTCGCGTGGCGAGTTCGAAAGCCGTCTTCAGTTTGCCCGAGGTCAAGCGCGGCATCGGGGTCATCATGGGTACGCGTCGCATTACGCGCCTGGTGGGAGTCGCCGCGGCCAAGGAGTGGATTCTGCTGGGCGAACGCTTCGGGGCGAAGCAAGCCCTGGCCCGAGGCTTTTTGAATCGCCTGGCGGAACCCGCGGACCTGGAAGGGGAAACCGCGCGCCTGGCGGCAAAACTCATCGCCCTGCCCCCGCGCGCCGTCACCGTCTGCAAGCGCATCATCGACGAAGGCGAACTAATGGATCATCGCGCCGGGCAGGACCTGGAAATCGAAGCCCAGGCGGAGCTCTTGAACAGCGCGGACTTCAAGGAAGCCATGGACGCCTACTTCGAGGGACGTAAGCCGGTCTACACGGGCGAATAAATTAACACGAAACCAAAAAGGGCACGAAGGACACAAAGGGATTTAGTCTTGAC
>CAZGYS010000373.1:3461-6679 GCA_964530305.1 uncultured Leptospiraceae bacterium | reverse complement strand
CGTGGCCATGCTCATGCTGGACGGTCAGATGCGCGAAGGCGCAAACATGCGCGAAACCGAGAAGCGCGTGAAGGCGATTATCGAGTTTGTCTTCACGGGCATGGATAATCGCGTAAGCTGAAATATCTTCATACAACGCCGAGAAAACTCCCTTGCCATGACGTGAACGCCGGCCACCATCCGGTGGCTTCACTATGTCACGTTCTCAACCGAAACAACGCGAACGAATCGTTAAAAATAATCATCGTCTCGCCGCCGCCGACCACAAGGCGAAAGCCGTTGGCGGGCATTCGCGCAATCAACAATCCGAGCTGCGGCGCCAATCAGTCATTCAGGCGCGACTCCATGTCGGCGCGAGTAATGATAAATATGAGCAAGAAGCCGATGCCGTTGCGCGACGTGTCGTGAGTATGCCGTCGCAGCCGGTTTTTATTCAACGCAAATGCCGTAGTTGTGGTACGGCGATTCAGACCAAATCCCTGGTTCAGCGACAATGCGCGAAGTGTGAATCGCGAATCGATTCCATGCGTTCCGGGGGCGGTCGTCCCATGGAACGGAGCCGGCGCGATTTCTTCGAGTCTCGCATGGGTTACGACTTCAGCGACGTTCGCCTGCACATAGGTCCCGACGCCCAATCCACCGCGAAAGACCTGGGCGCAAAGGCCTATACGGCGGGCAGGGACATCGCCTTCGGTAAGGGGCAGTACCAACCCGACACCACCGCGGGGAAGGAGCTGCCGGCGCACGAACTGACCCACACCGTTTAGCAAGGCGCGGCCCCGCCTAAATCGATTCAGACGAAAGAGAAATCGCACCAGGAATCTAACGCTCGCGAGGCATCCGTGAGCGAAGTGCCCATGAAGTCGCGGGCGATTCGTCGTCGAGCTGATATAAGCGTCAGTCTGCCGTCCGAGCGGAAAGAGAATGCGAATGCTTCCGTGAATCCTGAGAAGAAAGTCGGTAGGCGGAGAAGGAATACGGAAGTGATTTTACCTTTGCCGGGGCAAAAGGCTGGTTCTGAAAGGATCCAACGTCAATTTAAGGCGGTCCCGAACATTGAGAAATACCCGACCCCGAATCTGGACGCTGTGTGGCACCCGCTGGACACGCGAACGATGAGTCGGCGCGAAAGAGTTTCGTACCTTGATAAGATCAACCTGGCGATGTTTGAAGTGTACACCTGTATGGTGAAATACAAGGTGTCCGAACAGGATTTGCCCGAGGCATTTAAATACGTCGTATCTCGACTAAAATACGAATCCAATCAACTTTCCGTCGAACTAGGTTATGCTTTTTCGGACGCTGCTGTCAGTAAAATGCGGGAGTTTTTTGGTAAGAACTACTCTAAACATCAGTGTATCGGTCTTCTCAACCGCGGGTTAAAGCAATTGCTTGGTCCGGACATTCCTACCGGGTCGCGCATAAAGGATCCCGAACAACAGGATGATATCGTTTATGGAACCATGACGAAGCTGGAGAAAGAGGGTTTCGTCTCCCGAAAAGCGAGACTCGAGTATCTCCATAAAAGAAAGAGTGGAGAATTGATTCCGGTAAGAAATTCCACTTTGAGACCGGATGTACCATCGATTGGTGGGCGTCCCGTGAGTGTTTGGGACACTCTTCGCTATATGACATTAGGCGACGCGGGTTGGACTGTCATGACCATGAGCATCGCTGATGGCTGGCACAGTGTAACATTGCTCGTTGATAATAGAGACCCTTATAAGCCTGTCGTTTTCTGGGTCGACCAGCTTAAGGAGCACAAAGGCGGCCTAAAAATTAGCAACAAGGCGCAGTTCGACGCCAAGGTGCACAGATGGACGATGGCGGGATGGAGAAGTGAAGAAAAGATGGCGGCAGGAACGAAGCGTAAAACTATCCTGGATATCTGGAAGCTTCGTCCGCGTGCTCCCGGCGGTTAATTCTTGGCCCGTATTCAATTTTTGCTCGCCCGTGCGATGATTGCATTTAGACGACTATGTACTTGTTCGTTCACGGCGTCTTCATGAAAACGTCTGAGGTATGGAAGAACCCAGCCGGCGGCATCCGGTTGAATGAAAGTAACATTTTGTAGGGCTTTAATTGAATCAGCGGATGACGTGGAAGCCCTGTAGTATTCGATCCAATACAACTCATCAATGTATTTGGTGAAGAGATCATAGGTAAACTTGATGCGCGAATCATGAGGTGTACAATTTCGCTTCTTGAAAAGCGCGACGATTGCCCATTGCTTGCACCGAATTTCCCAGATGATCGAGACTGATCGTCCCCTGATGCGCCTCTTGTGCTTTTCCCTCTTTACGAATGCTCGCCCCAGGGTCTCTACGTCACTTGAGTTGAATGTTTCTTTAAGCCCATGTCGTTTCGCATGGTATCGCAGAAAGTCCGGAGAGTGTGCGACAGCCAGCGCGGATTGTAGATGCTTTTCCGTCCACTTGCCTTCGGGAAATTGTAAACGACCGGATGCATGGACCGAATAATCGCCGTTTCCAAGGAGGCCTAATACGCCGCAAAAAGCCGGAAGTAAATACCGAAAAATACGTCCGCGAGGTTTCCCAAATAAATTCTTGCGAAACGCTGGAACGGCAATGGATGAAATGATAACAGCGGCCGCTGTAAGCAACCCAATGTAGTGCGGACTACCATGTTCCATTGCGACAACCTGTCATTCTCTTTTGAAGAGGCAAGGAATTCTTCGCATGGAAAAAAATTCATACTCGCGAGCGGCTTTCTAGTCTGGCTGCGAAAAATTATGACCTCTAAGGCAACCGGAGCGTGAAGAGTTTGCGCGAATCGGTAGTGGGACGAAGAACAAATTTGTCGGCTTGATAACAATTCCGGAATTATATGCGTTGGAAAGCTCATCCCCCGTCGCTCGCCAGGGCCAGCCCGGCAATATACGCCGTGGTCCAGGCGTTTTGAAAATTAAAGCCGCCCGTGATGCCGTCGATGTCCAGGATTTCGCCCGCGAAATGGATGCCGGGCGCGCGGCGACTTTCCATTACGCGAAAGTCCACTTCCTTCAAGGGAACGCCGCCGGCCGTGACGAACTCTTCCTTGAAGACGCCCTTGCCGTGAATCTGGAATTCGCCGGCGTGTAGTTCCGTCGTCAGGCGATTCAGTCGCCGTGAATCCAGGTCGGACCAGTTGAGTTCGCGCTCAATGCCCGCGGCCAGGGTCAGGTTTTGCCAGAGGCGACGGGGCAGGGCGATTTCATC
>CAZGYS010000373.1:0-3422 GCA_964530305.1 uncultured Leptospiraceae bacterium | reverse complement strand
ATTTGATGTTTCGCAGGGTATCGCGCACTTCCTGTTCGTTCAGGGAGGGCAGCCAATCGATGATGAGGGGCGAACGGTATTCGCGTTCGGCCAGTTCGCGCGCGCCCCAGGCGGAGAGCCGTAGTACGGCCGGCCCGCTCAACCCCGTATGCGTGACCAGGAGAGGGCCCTCCTGGGCTGGTTTCGCGCCCTTGTCGCGCGCGCCCGGTATGCGAACGCGAACATGGGGGACGGAGACGCCGGCCAGATCGCGAATGCGATTGTCGCGTATCTGGAACGTAAACAGAGAGGGGCGCGCCGGCACCATGGCATGGCCCAGTTCACCCGCCATGCGAAAGCCGGCGGGGGCGCCTCCGGTGGTCAACAATACGCGTCGAGCCCGGACGCGAAAATCGCCGCGGCCCCGAATTTCGTAACCGCCTTCCCGGGCCTTCACGGACTGAACCGCTTGAGTGAGCAGTAGTTCCACGCCGGCGCGCCGAGCCGCGTTCATGAGGCATTCCACGATGGTGGCCGAGTCATCGCTGATTGGAAAGACCCGCCCGTCTTCCTCTATTTTAAGTTTTACTCCGCGCGCGGCAAACCAGTCCATGATGTCCCGGGGCTGGAAGCGCGTGAAGGGTCCCCGCAACGCTTTTTCGCCCCGGGGATAGAATTGAACCAGCTCGGCGGGATCAAAACAGGCGTGGGTAACATTGCAGCGTCCGCCGCCGGAGATGCGGACTTTTTCCAGGGGGCGTCGCCCCGCTTCCACAATGGCGATTTTCAGACCCGGGTTGTTCTCGGCGCAGGTCACGGCTCCGAAAAATCCGGCCGCGCCGCCGCCGATTACCAGAACGTCTTTCTCGATGGCTTGCATGCGTTACGGATATCTTTTCGCCCGCGGATGTCCCGTCGCGTTAAAAAAACGCCGGCGCTCGATTGCCGCGCGTGCTTCCATGACTGTTCAGGGGAGGGTATATGATACAAGCATACGCGGTTCAAGAATCGGGCGGGAAACTATCGCCTTTCGAATACGATCCGGGGGAACTGGGACCCGAGGACGTGGAAATCCAGGTGGAATACTGCGGGATCTGTCATTCCGATCTTTCCATGGTGAATAATGAATGGGGCAACGCGGTCTATCCGCTTGTGCCCGGCCACGAGGCCGCCGGTAAAGTCGCCGCCGTGGGCGAACGAGTGACGCGCGTGAAGGTGGGAGACTCGGTGGGTCTGGGCTGGTTCGCGCGTTCCTGTATGACCTGTTCTCCGTGCATGGATGGGGATCATAATATGTGCTCCAGTCGCGTCGCGGAGCAGACCATCGTGCGTCGTCATGGCGCTTTCGCGGACAAGGTTCGTTGTCACGAGGCCTGGGCGGTCAAGATTCCGGACGCGGTCGACCTGGCCAAGGCCGGACCGCTCTTCTGCGGCGGTCTCACGGTCTTCAATCCCATCCAGCAATTCGACATTCGTCCCACGCAAAGAGTCGGCGTCGTGGGCATCGGCGGCCTGGGTCACATGGCGCTCATGTTTCTGCGTGCCTGGGGTTGTCACGTCACGGCCTTCACCTCCAGCGAAGCGAAGGCGGAAGAGGCGAAACAAATGGGCGCCCACGACGTGTTGAACAGCCGCGACGCGAAAGCCCTGAGGCGAGCCGGCGGCTCCTTCGATTTTATCCTGGTTACCGTAAACGTGGGGTTGGATTGGAACGCTTATTTGAATTGTCTGAAGCCCCGGGGGCGATTGCACCTGGTAGGCGCGGTGCTCGAACCCATGCCCATTTCGGTGTTTTCCCTTATGGGTGGTCAGAAATCCGTTTCGTCTTCGCCATTGGGCAGCCCTTCCACCGCCGCGGCCATGCTGGAGTTTTGCGCGCGTCACGACATCGCGCCGGTGACGGAGGAATTCGCGCTGGCGGACGTGAACAACGCCATCGAACACCTGGAGGCCGGCAAGGCGCGCTATCGCATCGTGCTGAAGGTATAGTCGTCCGGGTTGTGAGGCGATTTTTCCCATCGGGTAGTCCGGCCGTCGCCATGCTCTGTGGCGTGGCCGCGTTCGCGTCCATTGAGGCGAACGTCGGTCCAGCCGAGATCGTCGCCGGCGGCGCGCGGTTGCGCAAGGACGAGAGCGTGCAAATGGTTCGGGAACACATTCGAATCGTCCTGGACCCTTTCTCGGCCCGGGTGCGCTGTCGCTTTGAATTGCGCAACCGCGGCAAGGCGCGGCGCGTGCCCATGATCTTTCCGGGCGGCGAAAGTGACGACACCGATTCGGGTCGCGTCCCCGTGTCTTCGCGAACGGTAAAGGATTTTCGCGTGCGCCTGAAGGGTGGGCGGCGTGTTGCCCATCGCGTGATGAGGGAGGCGACCGATTCCGGCGATTTCAGGTTTCGTTCGCCGAAGGTCTGGTTTCAGTGGGACTTGCCCTTTCGCGCCGGAGAGACGAAGATACTCGTCGTGGAATATGAGGCGCGTAAGACCAGCATCGGCTTCACGTACAATCAGTTCGGCGATTTCACCTACATCACCGCTACCGGCGGGTTCTGGAACGGGCCCATTGAGCAGGCCGTGTTCGAGATTCGCTTTCGAGAGCTGGACGTGCCCCTGATTACCGACTTCGCGCCTCGACGCGGCTTTCGGTTTCATGATGACGGACGGCTCACCTGGAAATTCAAAAATTTGAAACCCCGTCGCGGTGGAGACGACAATATTCGCGTATGGTATCGCCTGCCGCCGGGGTATGAGGCGACTTCGGCCATGGAGGGGACTTACGGAGCGAACGCGGTTCAGAAAAAGAACATTCGTGCCTATCTACGCCGACTCGATTTTCGCGGATTGCAAGGTTATCTGGGACGCATTGCGCGCGCCACGCCGAAGGAGGACCTGGATTTTTTGGTGGAAGATCTCAAATATTCGCGTGCCGGGGCGATTAACGTTATTGAGGAAATGAAACTCACCTTCGCCGAAGGGAGCATCTACCGGACCGGCAGGGAGCTGGAAAACCGGGGCCGCTGGCGCCGCTTTCTTCAATACCAGGCGGGGCTGTTGAGCTTAGGCGGCAAAGGCTCGGTGCATACCGGAATGGAAGCGTTTCGCCTGGGACGGGCCCACCTCATGTTGGGGGAGCGTAAGGCGGCCCTGGAATATTTTTACAAAATAAGGCCCGCGGCCGAGCCCCTTTCCGAGGATGAATACTATCGTAAGCTGCGATATTTGTTGCCCGGGCCCGGCGCTCGGAAAGAATATCCTTTTGATTCGCCCGGGTCGGAGCGTTGGCAGCACTACTTTCGTGAGCGCGGCCTGGTGGAGTATCTTCGAACCCGCGTGGACTTGCCGCCGTCAAATATGGTAAATACCGAAGGGCAACCCATGGCCGTTTCGCCGCGTTTCAAAATCGCCATGGCCGTTCTATTGATTGGAATTATTACGGGGTTGCTC
>CAZGYS010000372.1:0-6679 GCA_964530305.1 uncultured Leptospiraceae bacterium | reverse complement strand
TACACTCTTTCCCTACACGAACTCCCACTGTTCCGGATTCAGGGACGTTTGAAGAGTGAATTTCTGGCCAACATGAGTCACGAGATTCGCACGCCTCTTAACGCCATCATCGGCCTGACGGATCTCACCCTGGAAACGTCCCTGAATCCGGAACAGTGGGAGTTCGTGCACGGGGTTCATAACGCGTCCCTACGCCTGCGGCGAATCATCGAGGATATCCTGGACTTCTCGAAAATCGAAGCCGGCTTGCTCGAAATGGAAGAGGTGCTTTTCTCTCCGGAGGAAATGCTCGGTTCCGTTTTGGAACTACTGAAGCATTCGGCGACGGACAAAGGCCTCAAGCTGGAAAGTGAATGGTCGCGACCGCCCCATGCTCGAATGCGCGGCGTTCCCGGGCGCATCGAACAGGTTCTCGTTAATTTAATCGGTAACGCCGTAAAATTCACCATCGCGGGCGGCATCAAGGTTCGCGTCGACCATGAGGAAATGGACGGAGGGGACGTTCTATATCGCTTTCGCGTCGAGGATACGGGCATCGGTATCGCGGAGGCGGACCTTGAGGCGATTTTCGGTAAATTCGTGCAGGGCGAAAGTTTCGCGGCCAGACACGGAACCGGGCTGGGGCTGGCCATCTCCCTTTCGCTGGCCCGTCTGATGGGCGGGACCATTCGCGCGGAAAGTCAAGTGGGGCGAGGTTCCGCTTTTGAATTTACGGTGGTGCTTCGCCCCGGTGAGTCCACGACGAAAGTAGCAACATCGGCCGGGACGTCGGGACCGCGGGGCGCCGACCCGAATCGAAAAATTCTTATCGTAGACGATGACCCCCATAACATCACGGTCATGCGCTTGTTTCTGGAGAAGGCGGGGTATCGACCCGATACGGCGCGAAGCGGGCGCGAAGCCCTGGAAAAAGCGCCCCTGGGTTGGGACCTGATTCTTCTGGACATCAAGATGCCGGACATGGACGGCTTTGAAGTCATCCGCGAAATCCGCGCGCTTGAAAAAACGACCGGCATGAATCGGATGCGCGTCATCGCCGTCAGCGCCCACGCCTTGAAGGGCTTTCGCGAAATTTGTTTGAACCGCGGTCTGGACGACTATCTTGCCAAACCCGTTGATAGAGCGGCCTTGCTTCGCCTGGTGGAGGAGCAGGGAACCATGAACGACGAAGGCGACCGGGACGCATCGTCCCCGACGACCGACGTCGAGCCGGAAGTTGATCCGGAGATTCTGGAATTACGGGCCGACTATCTGCGGGACCTTGCCGAAACCCTGGGAGACCTTCGCGCGCTTGACGACGTCGTTCTCATGGAAGAACTGGCGCCGCTGGGACATCGCCTGAAGGGAACCGGAGCCATTTACGGGTTTCCCGAAATCAGCCGCCTCGGGGATGAGCTGGAAGAGAAGGCCGGAGCGGGGAAGACGAACGACGCCCGCGAAGTTCTGGAAGCCTTGATTGCCGTGGTCGCCGAGTATTCCGCCGCCGGCTGACTTCCTCGATCTCATTTTGAGATTCCTGTCTCACTTCGCGACATACTCCCTTTAAGAACGACCAATGGAGCGACCGCCCGCCGGCATGCTCTTTGCAATTCCATAAGCTTACGGTACGCGAAAATCAGACGCTACCGAGGAGTACTTAAGATGGAAATTGAAGAGTTGGAAATTCCGGATTTGAAAATTTTGCGACCGCGGGTGTTCGCCGACGAAAGGGGTTGGTTCATGGAGAGCTTCAACGCGCGAAGTTTCGCCGAGGCGACGGGCTTCGCGAATCGCTTCGTCCAGGACAATGTCTCCATGTCCCGCGCTGGCGTCTTGCGAGGCCTGCACTATCAGATCAAGCATCCGCAAGGAAAGCTGGTTCGCGCTCTCGAAGGGGAAATCTTTGATGTGGCGGTGGATCTTCGGCGAAGTTCACCGTCTTTTCTCCGGTGGGCCGGCATTCGTTTGAGCGCCGAGAAAGCTGAATGGTTGTGGATCCCGCCGGGGTTCGCCCACGGCTTTGCCGTACAAAGCGAAAGCGCGCGAATTCTGTATAAGACCACGGAATACTATCGCCCCGAATGTGAACGAACCTTGGTCTGGAACGATCCCGGTCTCGGCATTGACTGGCCCGTGCATGGCAACCCGATCCTATCCGAAAAAGACCTGCGGGGTACTCCCCTGGCGCTGTGCGAAGTGTACGGAGGCCGTCATGAAGACGTTATCAGCGCTTGAGCCGCGCCCAATTCTCGTGACCGGCGCCGATGGTCAAATCGGAACGGAATTACGACGTTTGTTGCGCGGGCGCTCGGACGTAGTCTTCGCGAACCGTCGTAGTCTGGATCTGGAGAACTTCGACGCGGTGCGGGCCTGGATGAAAAATCTTCAACCCCGGACCGTAATCAACGCGGCGGCCTACACGGCCGTGGACGCGGCGGAGGATGATGTTGACGGGGCGATGGCGGTCAACGCGGAGGCTCCCGACTTACTGGCGCGTCTTTGCGCAAGCTACGGCGCCTCCTTGATTCACTTTTCGACGGATTATGTCTTCGCCGGCGAAGTCGAAACGCCCCGTGTTGAATCCGATCCGGTCACCGCGCGAAGCATTTACGGTATTTCAAAAGCCGAGGGTGAACGTAGAATTCTGGCCGGCGACGCGGCGGCCGTAATTCTACGTACCGCCTGGCTTTATGCGCCGGGGCACGGCAACTTCATGACGACCATGCTGCGTCTGTTTCGCGAGCGAGACGGACTGGGCGTCGTCCATGACCAGATTGGTACGCCCACTCCCGCTTGTTTACCGGCCCGCGCCGCGCTTTTTTTCGCGTTGCGATCGGACTCCCTGGAGTTTACTTCCGCCTACCGAGGCATTTTTCATTGCACGGCATCCGGCCGCGCAAGCTGGTGGGAATATGCGCGCGAAATTCATCGTCATGCGCGTCGCCTGGATGAAGCCTGTATCGGAGTGAACATCAAACCAATCAGCAGCGCGGAGTATCCTACGCGCGCCCCTCGTCCCGCTTTTTCAGTTTTGAACTCCGACAAACTGGCCCGTGTGATGGGTGAGACTGCTCCTTACTGGCGTTCCGCCGTGGGCGATGGAGTTCACCGTGAGCTGGTTCGACTTCCCTCCTGAAACCCTCCCCGCATGAAGAAGCGGCGCGCTGAAAGGCGCGCCGCGATTTTATTGGTCGCGCGCAACCGCTTTCAGGCGGGACATGGCCATGCGAAGTCTTTCGAAACCCGAAGCGAATCTCGCCGCGAAACTCATCACAACGTCGCTCGTGCTTCCGGCGCGCCCGGCCTGAAACAACGCCGGCTTCGCGTCCAGGCGCCTTCGGGCCCGTAACCATTTGCGGGAAGGGCCGAACAGATGGATGCGACCGGCGCAAACGGCGGGGAGGAGTCGCCATTTGCGGACGAATCGTTTCGCGACCCGTGACGACGGCCGTCTCCGGATGGCCGCCGCGGCACCCGCGAGAAACAAGAGGCCCGCAAGCAAACGGTCCGCCGCGGACACGCGGTCCGTCTTCGCAAGCGTTCGCGTGATCATCGTTGAATCCGGAGCATGAAAATCGCCGCCCCGTCGTAAATCGAAGATCCCTTCGGGGTGAACGATTTTATCCCGTAAATGAATGCCGGGAGCGATGAACGTATTGGCCATGACGACGGAATTGCTCAAAACGCATCCGGCGCCCACCACGCATCCGTCGCCGATGACCGTTCCTGAATTCAAGACGGCCCCGGAGCCGACGCGGGCGTCGGAACCTATGCAAACGGGCCCGTTGACGACCACGTCCCGGGCGATGTGCGCCCGGTATCCCAGATGAACTCCGGGCGAGATTTCGCGGCCTCCCCGAGCCATGTGCATGTGGGCATGCAACGCGCGAATACCGGCCCCATGGAGGTCGGCGAAGCCGCGGATGAGTTCAAAGTCGCCCTTTATGGCGGGTGTATTCTTAAGGTAATCTTGAATACCGGTTTCGTCGTAGGCAAGGTCGCACAGGGTCGCGAACGCGCGATGTCCGGGGTGCATGATGAACGGGCCCATGTGCGTCCCCGGCGCGTTCGCCGCGGTGATTGCGCAGGCCGCCAGGTTTTCGCGGAACGTGAGCCCCGGTAGTTCCGGCTTCATGTGAAGGAGTATATTGGCGGGCAGACAAATGACTTCATCCATGCCGCGAACGAGGCGCATTAAGCGGGGCAGGGTTCTCTTCCCATTGAGCACTAGAAAGTTCAACTCGATACCCCAGCGTTCGCCTGAATGAAAATACGCGCGTGCCGGGGAAGCGTCGCCGTCGGTCAACACAGTGGCGCGTTGAACGCCGAGATCGGCCAACCACTCCAGTTGGTGCTCCAGCAGCGGGCGATTGAGCAGCGGCAGCATGTTTTCGCCGCCGGCGAAGGCAAGAAGATCTGATTTCGCATCGCGCGAAGGGTAGATTACGGCTTCCATTGCGCCGCCTCCAGTGAAGAGTTATTCCTTGATTCGGTTCGTCCGCGCAGCAGCAGTTCGGGAAGCAGGCGCAGGACGAGAAACAAGGCGTCCACGAGATATCGTTTCCAGAGGCGCCCCGGTTCCAGGGAGAGTCGAAACAACCATTCCAGTCCCGTCTTGCGCATCCACCGGGGTGCTCGGCGAAGGGAGCCGGTGAACATATTCAAGCCTCCGCCTATGCCCATCACGACGGCCGGCTTCAGACGGTGTTTGTTGCGCGCGAACCACAGCTCTTGCTTGGGATTGCCGAGAGCCAGCAGGAGCAGTCGCGCGCCCGATGCGTTGATGCGGCGGATCAGATTTTCTTCCTCTGACTCCGCCCCGAGGTATGCGCCCGCGCGCGATATCACGGGGGACGCGAATCCCTTGATGATGCGCTCGCCCGTTAATTGTTTTATCTTTCGCGAGGTCGACGCGGCCACGCGTTTATCTCCGCCCATGATGAATACACCCCGCCCTTCGGCGGCGCACAGGCGGAAGAGCCCCGCTAGAAGGCCGGAACCGGTGACCCGTTCGCGCAGGGGCGAAGCGGTCAAACGACTCAGCCAGACCAGCGGCATGCCGTCCGCGGTATTGACGGCCGACTCTCTCAATACCCGGGTCAGGACCGGGTTGCCCGCGCGAAACCCCCGGGCGTTCACGAGAAAGTCAAGGTTGACCGTAGCCACGTATCGGGGCGACGCGCCTGGAGCATCCATCATGTTTTTGATGCGATTCAAAACTTCCTGGGAAGTAAGATTGTCCACGGCGATACCCGCGCATTGAAAGGATTGTCGTGTCATCAGCTGGCTCCTCTTCCGGTAATAACGGCCGGTATGGTTTTCAAAAGAATGCGCAGGTCCGCGCCCGGCGAATGGCTGTGAATGTATTCCAGATCCAGGTCGACCTGACCGTCGAAATCGATCTCATTGCGTCCGCTGACTTGCCAGATGCAGGTGATACCCGGCAGGGCGTCCAGGCGGGCTCGATCGCGATGGGAGTATTCCGCCACTTCCGACGGAACAGCCGGCCGAGGTCCCACCAGCGTCATATCGCCGATCAAGACATTGTAGAGTTGGGGCAATTCGTCGATGGAGAACTTACGTATAATTCTTCCGGTTTTGGTGATGCGAGGATCGTGCTTCATTTTGAACGTAACCCCGTTCATCTCATTTTGGGCGGCCAGAGCTTGTTTGAGTTGCTCGGCGTCGGGACGCATGGAGCGAAATTTATGCATGCGAAAGCGCCGCCCGCGAAAGCCGACCCGAATCTGGTGGAAGAATACGGGGCCCCGTGATTCCAGTTTGATCAGAATCGCCACTATCGCGAACAAGGGCGAAAGAAGAATCAGCAGGGTGCCCGAACACAGGATGTCCAGGCCGCGCTTGAAAACGGTGCGATACCACTGCTCCAGGCGAAAACTCCACAGGGGCAGCCGAGAGCGAAAATCGCCCAGGGCGGGGAAATCCGTAATGGGAAATCGTTTCGTGCCTCCGGTTCGAGGTTCGGATGTATTGGTCGAGGTTGTCATGATACCTTCTCCGTGATGTGATGATAGAGAGCCTGAAACTCGCGCGCCATTGTTTCCGGAAGATAGCGGGCCTCGTAGACGCCTCGCTGCTTGCGAAGTAAATTTCGACGCGGGTGTGCGTTTTCGAAATAGAGCAGAATCGTATTGCTTGCCCGGGTGATGTTGTCGTTTGGGAGAATCATGTCCGAGCAATCGGGTAAAATTTCCTTCAACGCCGAGTTCTCCAGGGCAAGGACCGGAGTGCCGGCCCCGACGGCTTCCACAATGGTCATGCCGAAACTTTCGCGTCGCGCGGCGTGAACGTACAGGCGAGCCTTCGTCATAAGAGCCGTGACCTCTTCGCGCGCCAGGGGACCCAGGTATTCCACCTGTTCTTCGACGCCGGCCTCTCGAATGCGGTTGTGCAGCTCGTTCACGGCGAGCGTCGTCGCCGCGCCGACCAGTTTGATGGGGATGGCTTTCCCGCGCTCCCGCGCCGCCCGCGCGATTCGGATCAGGAAAGCTTGATTTTTTCTATCACTGATGGTCCCTACGTTCAGAATATAGGGTTCGTCATGGCGGGTCGGATGGGCGCAATCGCGAATGCCCGGATAAATTACGCGGGCGATTTCGCGCCTGGCGATTCTACCGTACATTCGCGCGGCATGCCGCGAAACGCAAACCAGGTGAACGTCGGGCCGGCGGAGGACGTC
>CAZGYS010000371.1:1187-6682 GCA_964530305.1 uncultured Leptospiraceae bacterium | reverse complement strand
CATTGAGGATGTGCAGGGAATGCTCGCCGCGCTCCACCAGAAAGTCCATGACCAGTTCCTTGTTCTTCCAGTCCACGAGCTGGGGGCGAATTCCGGCCTTTTTCGAGGCGGTCAGATCGCCCGGCTCCAGGCCCCGCACCAGTCGGGACGCGTCACGATAGAAAGCGCGCCCCAGGTATTTACGGATCTCGGCGAAGGCATTGGCGCGAAATTTCGGATTGCGGAGAAACAGCACGGCGTCCATGTATAGAATGCGCGCGGCCTCGCCGTCTTCGCCCAGCAGACCCGCGCCCCGGAGGCCGGAGTAATGCTCCCGGCCCAGCGCCGGAGTCGCCGTGGGGCCGGCGTACACGGCACCGTCCACGGAGCGGCTCAGGTGCACGCCCAGGAAGGGATTGCGAATGTCCGGCACGGGATAAATGTTCCCGCGCACCAGGTGGGCTTTTTCCGAGCGAAGCTTGCGATAGGAACCCCGAAAAGGAATCAGGCGATAGTTTTCGCCCAGTTCGAAGGCGCGCGCGATTCTATCCGCGTAGGCCCCCCCGGCGTTAATGAAAAAATCAAAGGAAAAATCGCCGCGCGTCGTGCGTGCCGTGCGTTTGTCCTTCAGGCCCCGGAAAGTCGCGTCGCCCGTGAAGCTCGCGCGATCGGATTGTTCCAGTTCCTGCTTGAGGCGATTTACCACCGCCCCGGGGCTCACGGCCGCCGTCAGGCGAGAGAGCAAGGCTCGCTCCATGGTCCGGGCATGGGGTTCGACTTCCAGCAGCTCCTTTTCATCGAGCATGTCGACGTCGGCGCCGTTGGCTTTCGCCCGGCGATGTAATTCGTCCAGGACCGGTAGTTGCTCGGTATCGGCGGCGACGATGACCTTGCGATTCTCCGCCAGGGGCAGGCCGTGTTCGCGGCAGTATTCGCGCAGGGCCAGGTTGCCCCGCAGGCAGAAGCGGGCCTTCAATGAATCGGGAGAGTAATAGATGCCGGCGTGGAGCACGCCGCTGTTTCGGCCGGAGGCATGCAGACCGGGCGCGGGCTCCTTTTCCAGGATTTCCACGCGGCCCAGCTTGCGCTTAACGATTTCCCGCGCCAGGGTGAGGCCGATGATGCCCCCGCCGACTATCAGGTAGCGAGTCATGGCGCTTCGTTTTCGCGGCGAAATCGCGCGGAAGACCCGAGTTTGTCCTCCGCGCTTTCCATGGGACTTACTTCTTTACCAGAATGCGTCTTTCGATTTCGAAGATCTTTTCCTTGAGTTTGTCCTTACCCAGGCCCTTCTTGTCTCCTTCTTTGATGAAGAGGTCTTCGCCGAATTTATCCAGGGCGTCTTTCGTGGAGATATTCTTCACGCCGATGAATTGCAGTTGCACGATGCCGGTGCCGTCGACGGGCCCGTCCTCCACGGAGAGCACGCGGGAAAGAGCACCCACGGTATCGCCGCTGATGGCCGGCTGGGTGTGGTACCCCTCGGTGTAACCCAGATCCCAGAGCATGTTTTCGGTGGTGTCCCGACTGGCCAGACCAATCAACCAGGCGAAAACCAGGCCGCCGTACACGATAGGCTCGCCGCTCATGGCGCCGGACAGGGACGTGGAGTAGATGCGGTCATAGTGCAGGGGATGGGTATTGCCCATGCGATAAGTCCAGGGCACGTGTTCGTCGGTGATGGTGCGCATGTTCTTGTGCACGAAAACTCGGCCGGGGGTGAAATCGCCGAAGCGCGTGCCCGTGCCGGTGTAGGAATCCATACTGGACGGCATTTTGAAGTCCGGCAAATACAGGGTGCCGCCGGCTTCCTCGGGGAAGGGCGCGGAAGGATCGCCCTGCATGCCTTCGGCTTTGGAGCCGCGCGGTGGAACCATGATTTTGCGCTCGTACTGAATTACGATTTCATCGCGCTGGTTCAGGCCCAGGGTGCGCACGTGCACGATGCCAGGTTTGCCTTCGCCGCGTTCGCGACGTCCCAGTACTTTGGAGCGGGCCGTGATGGTATCTCCCGGATAAACCACGCGCTTGAATTCCACGTCGTAGTAGCCCAGGTTGGCCATGGCCTTTTCGGAGTTGTTCTGCACGCCCAGGGAGAGGACGATGTTGAAGACCTGCATGGGATGCACGGGCAGGTCCGCGAAGCCGTGGGCTTTCGCGTAAGCTTCACTTAGAAAAAGCGGGTTGGCGTCGTGAAAGACGGCCGCGTATTCCTGGGCGAACGTTCTGTCCACGGTGAAACCCCGGGGATGAAGGAAAACATCGCCCTCGTTGAAATCTTCCAGCAGGCGACCGTATTCTCTCTGAACTACATCGCCGCTTTTGTACGCCGTGTCCGGCGCGATTTGTTTAATAACATCAATTTTGACTTCAGCCATGGAACCATGATCCCCGGGCCGTCCGAACCGAAAACCATAATTTCACCGCGTTCAATGAAAGCGCGTCTTGCCCATGAGCTGCAGCATGTCCTCGACCGTGAGCTTGCCGAGGCCCTTGTCCAGGCGTTCATTGAGGTCCTTCTGGAGAGTACTGAATTTCTGACGGAACTGGCCGCCGCCGGAGTGGGGTGGAATCTCCAGCGTGCGTCCCATTACGGCCCGCTGGATCTCGGTGAGTTTGATTTCGCTCGGAGCCCGGACCTGCAGGTCCTCGTTGGCGTGGCTCTTGTAGTCGAGCAGCCCGGCATTGCGTAACAGTTCCCGGGTTTTTTCCAGCGTGGGCAGATCATTGTTAAAGAACGACAACGCGCGGGCGTCGTTCAGGGGTCGGCCCTGGCGATAAAAGTGCTGATAGACCAGACACATGAGCAGGATGCCGTTCCAGAAGGTGTAGTCCGTGGGCCGCCGTTCCTTGTTGGCGTTGCCCTTCAACTGGTAGAGGTATGGATGCTGAATCACATAGGCCACTTCCAGCCCGAAGAGAATGATCTGGGTCGAGATGAGGACCACGAGCATGCCCACCGGCACCACCGCCCATACCCCGTAGATGGCGCCCGTGGACGCGAAGCTCACGATCCAGATGCGAAAGAAGATCACGAAGATCACCAGCGCCGTGGAAGTGATGATGCCGCCGATGAGGGCGGGGAACCAGTCCACCAGGGAATTGGGCAAAAAGCGATAGCCCACGACGAACAGCGCCAGCACCACCGAAAATAGAATGGTGGAAAGCAATAGCTGCAACAGCGCCGAAAGAATGAAAGGGAAACCATTGCGGCGAAGAACCTTGAAGACGACGATACTGTACCCTTCCGCATCCGTATGGCGCGTGACTTTCGGGCTGCCGCCCAGGCGCAGGTAGGTCTGGTTTTCGCCGACGAGAATGATCTCACCGGAGTCCATGACCATGTGGCTCAGAAAGGTGGTTGCATTGAGGGTTTTATTCCCCGCGTGCAGCCAGGACTCGCCGCCGTCCAGAGTATATCGAAAGAAACCGTCGGGCCCGTAGAGAAACCCGCGGCCGTTTTCGCTGATGTGAAAGTCGGTAATGGTTTGTCGTTCCGGCGCGCGCGTATTGATGGGAGCTCTTTGAGTATTCGTCGTCCAGAGGGCACGTTCCAGCCCGGCCAGGACGATCTCGCCGTTCTTTTTGGCCACGACGGAATTAACGCGAATATTGCGATTCTCGAATCGTGCCTGGACCAGTTCCAGATTGCGAGCGTCGTCCCTGGAAAAGCGATAGTTTCCGCTGCCGGAGATGTAAACGCCCGCGCTTTCAGGAGTGGTTTGAGCGTCCGTATAGCGTTGGAGGCGATGATACAATCCGCCGTCGATGGTCTGCAGGTCCCAGCCCTCCAGGTCTGCTTTCTGCAGAAGCAAAACCGAATGGGCTCCCACCGTCGCCAGAATCATGGCGCGCCCGTCGGACATGCGAATGATGTCCTCCATGTAGGGGCGTCGAGTCAGCGTTCCCGTGCGAAAGCGAAAGACCCGGTAGTCCCAGGTGCGACCGCCGTCGCGGCTTTCGAACAACGCCCCTGATTCCGAAAGCACCAGCACGCTGTTGCCCTCGATGGAAATACGTTTGATGTTTACGAAGTCCTCGGATTCGATTTTCGCGCGCTGGGAACCCTTGGACATGATGTCCCAGTAGTAGCCGCTTTCGCCCGTCTGAAGATTAAAATAGTAGTCCCTTTGCAGGCCCTTTGCGTCGATTTTCTTGCGTAGATCGATGACCGACGGCTTGCTCTTGTCGAAATACAGGCGCAGCTTACCGTCGCTGGCCGCCACCCAGACGCCCTGACCATTGCGGGCGATGTGTCGAAACTCCGGCGGACTCAATTTGCCCGCGAGCGAATTGAACAGGCCGGCCGCCAGGATGATGACCGTGGGTAGAATCACCAGCGACGCGATGTACACCGCGAAGCGATAGTGCAGGGGACGCGAAGCCGACGCGCGATAAATATAATTGAAACTCTCTTCCAGATTCGACAGCACGTTAGTGGCCGAAAAGATCATGATCACGATACCGATGCGCGCGATGGCCGTGGCTCGTTCGACGATTTCGTTGATTACCAGCAGGACTTCGGTGGAGTCGGCCATGCCGTAGGCGGCCATGAAGCGCGCAATGTTGGCCCGGATGACCTCGATGTCCACGTCGGCGATGACCACCAGAACCACCAGCATGGGAATGGTGGAAAAAACGATGGAGTAGGCGATGGCATTGGCGCGAATCAGACAGTTGTCTTCCAAAAACTTTCGCAGCGCGGCCATGAATACCTGGTAGGCCTGGTGCAACCCGCGCCCCACGCTCGACCCGGTCAGAAAGGAACGCGAAATCGCCTGAAAGCGCTCCTTGAAGGTCAGGCTCTTGCCGATTTCGGCGGTGTTCTCCGTCATCGCACACTCACCCGTTGCCCCGTTTCCCCGTCCACGGGAACTTGAATGTGCATGGGATACTTCTGGCGAAAGTCGATTTCGGAAATCGCCACCCGGGAACGATGGCGCGTACCGGGGTAATAGGACTCGAAAATCAGCCGCAGCCAGACACGACTCACCTTGTGGGGGAACCCGGGCGAAGGCTCAATGGGCGACAGAAAATCCAGCGGAATGCTCTGGGGACCGAAACCATCGCGCAGGGTTATGACCCGCGTCCCCCAGAAGCGCGGTAGATCCGGAAAGCGATAAGACCGGTCCGGATCCACCAGTTGCTGTCGGAAAAAAACCAATCGCACTCGGCGCGGGCGGGCGTGGGCGCGAAAGGCGGCCGGACTACTCTGGTCTCCCGGCCAGATAATCAGCGTGCGCATGGGGTTGATGCGCGGCGGAAAGGCCGGGTAGTGAGTCACGCCCAGCTCCATGTTAATGTATAAAGAACGCGGATCGGGCAGGGGGCCGGCCGGATTTGGAATGGGGCGAAAGCGATCCGCGCCCAGTAAAAAGACGGAAGGCAATTGATCGGCCCAGGCCGTGCGAATGTCCCGGTCGACCAGATGATGCGTGGGAATATCGATATTCAGGGGCACGGAGGTGGAGAAAATTCGGAACTCCCGGTTGAAGGCGCGCCCGCGTTCGGCGGTG
>CAZGYS010000371.1:0-1156 GCA_964530305.1 uncultured Leptospiraceae bacterium | reverse complement strand
ACGAGGCCTAGAACGGTGATGAAACCCAGGGAGAGCAGGAGCTTTTCGCGATTGGAAATAGACATGGAAGTTTTCGAATCGGGAGTCCATCGTTGGACCCTGCCTGATAACCCTTACTTATGTTGAAAGTCGCCGAATCATGTTTCAAATTCCGGGATGACGCCCGGGAGGTGGAACAATCAAATGACGCCGGGATAAAGCTCGCCCGCCGTCCGTTTATGGAAACTAAAAAATTTATCTCCCAGTCAACGCCCGGAGCACCGAGCCGGGGCGGTTTCCGCCTCTCAAGCTTCGGCGGAGCCCTGGCCATTCTTACTTTTCCGGTTTCCATCAGCCTTTCCCAGCTTGGATTGGTGCTGGCTCTGATCGGCTGGGTCTGGTGGAGCGTATCTCTCCGGCGCGCCGGCGTCCCCGGACCCTTGCCGGAAAACACCTGGCGCATGCCCTGGTTGTTCCCCCGGGAATTGAAGTTCGGACTGGGAATTTACGGCGCGCTCTTGTTTTCGCTGATCATCAACGCGGCCCTGACCGGATTCGAAAGCCCCGCGAATTCATCCGAATCCGGGATCGGCGCGGCATTTACGCGGGCGGGAGATTTCCTGGTCGCGGGTCTGCGCGATGAGCTCAAGGACGTCATGCTCGTGCTCACGGCGTTCTGGGTCCTGGCTTACACCAGTGATGAACGCGGGCGGGCCAGGGTTTATCGCCTGGTGACCGGCGCCGCCTATGTTCTGGTCGTGAGCGGGTTTATTTCCATCTTCAGCAAGTTTCGCCTGGCCAAGATCCCGAAGCATATCTCAAGCGACGGCTGGGACCCCGCGTTCTGGATTGGAACCGCCGCCGCTCGCCTGCAACACCACGCCGGCAGTCTTTTCTCGGGCACGTCCCTGCAGTTCGACATCTTCATGCCCGTGGGCTTCATGGGAACCCATTTGACCTACGCCGCTTTGCTGGGCTTCGTATTTCCGTTTTTGTTTTTTCGAGTTCTGCATCCCTTCATTGAGAATCCTCGTTCCATCCTGAAGCCGCGTATCATTTTCCACGGCCTGGTCCTGTTGGCGGCGGTCTGGATAATATCACGGTCGGCGGGCTGAGCGATTTTCAAGGAAGAAACTGGAGGTGATGAGGGGTTTGCAGAGAAATTGGAAAGAGTGTA
>CAZGYS010000370.1:5066-6693 GCA_964530305.1 uncultured Leptospiraceae bacterium | reverse complement strand
CCGGGCTTCCGGATCTAGATCCCGAGCCTGGAGCAAAGCGGCCGAGACTTCCCTTTCGATGGCTTCCATATCGGGCTTGCCGACCTTATTTCCGGGAGCACGATTCAGCCACTCCGGATCGTACTCCGGAAGATCGGGCAGGGGCGCCCGGTACTGAAACAGTTCCGCGATTTTGCCGGCTTCTTTGCTTTCTGATTCCGCCATTTTCTAATACCAGTCGCGGGCCGTTCCACTCTTGAAAACAGTCCGCTCCCGAGTTAATTGATCACTTTTTTTAATACGTATCGCCCTCATGAAACCATAACAATTAACTGAAAAACAAATTCTCAAAACAGGCTCATCCAATTGCCGAAAACCAGACTGATAAACGACATCAAATTTACGCCCTGTTTGCGACTTTCCTCCAGCAGAGCCTGCTCCGCCTTGCGAACCTTGCGTGATACCGCCGAAACCGAAATGCCCTGAATTACGGCGATATCCTTCAAATTCATGCCCCGGTCGTATCGCAGCACGAGTATGGAGCGATACTCCTCATCCAGTTCCGCCAGCAGTTTATCCAGCACCGCCTGAATTTCCGCGGCTTCCAGGCGCTCCTCCGCTTCATTGTCGGGCGCGCCCTGGGTTTCCGGCAGGGTGTCCGTGTAGGAGATGCGCTTACTGTGAAAGGATTTGCTCTGGTTGATAAGCAGGTTGCGCGCGATTCGAAACAAGATCATGCGCGAACGCTCATTATCATCAATGCCGTCTCCGCCCCGGGGCGGCCCTTCGGCGTAGTGATTGAAGTAGTTTATGAATACTTCCTGGAGCAGATCCTGGGCCGCGGCCGGTTCGCGCACGGACCTCAGGATATAATAATAGATATCCTGGCGATTGGCGTTGTACAGAGCCTCGAAGCGTTTATGTATCAGCTCATTGGTCATCAGGCGCGGCCGGAGGGCCTTCAAGAACAAGGTGGGCGTGCCCGCCCGGCGATTCAAGTATTTTCATCAATTATCGGGAAGCTTCCGTCGCGAAAGATTGGTTCGTGAGTTCGTCGATGATTTTCGAAAGGGCGCGGGCGCGACTATCCCAGGACCAGAAATTACGATCAAAGGAATTCGGGGCGATGCCGCCGGCGTGATGTTCGCGGCTTGCGTCTTCCAGCGCTCGACTCCAGGCGTCCGCGTCCCGGGGCGCCATGAATCGACAGTCCTCGGGGGCGATTTCCCGAAAAATAGGGATGTCCGAAAGCAACACGGGTTTACCCAACTGCAGCGCCTCGATCACCGGCAGTCCGAAGCCCTCGTGCAGACTGGCGAAAGCCAGCACGGCCGACCGTTCATAGCACCAGCGCAGGACTTCGTCCGAGGGATTCTCCAGGAAGTAAATGCCGCGGCTTTCCAGTTCGCCGCTTTTGAGGCGATTGTACAGGGACTCATCGCCCCAGCCCTTGCGACCGACAATTACCAGCGGCAACATGTCCGCGGCTTTCGAATTTAGACGCGCCTCCACGACGGTTTCGTGATTCTTGCGCGGCTCCAGGGCGCCCACGCTCAGGATAAAGGCGGGCAGGTCGCCGACGGGACCGTCCGGGCGAATCGCCTCGACCGCGGGAAGTTCACAGCCGGGATAGACGATGGAGAGTTTT
>CAZGYS010000370.1:0-5056 GCA_964530305.1 uncultured Leptospiraceae bacterium | reverse complement strand
GCTGCCGATCGGCGCGAGGACGCGTTCTGGCGTGATGGAGAGTTTTTCCTCGGGCGTGTCCGGAAAGTGCTTACGAATGTCTCGTTTCGTATTGCCGGATAGGCAGAGTACGCGGTCCGCGTTCTCCAGGGTCGGACCGTCCAGCAGGCGATGCTGCCATTTATTCCAGCCCACCATGGTTTCCGGCGCGACGAAGGCATTCAAATCGTGAAAGTTAACCATGGCCGGGATATCGCCGCGGCGCTTGCGATAATTGTAGGGCAATAGAGAAAGCGCGGCCCAGAACAAATCGCATTCATACTCTTTCAGAAGCGACGGTACGCGAATGTGCAGCCAGGCGGGTCCCGCGCGACCGGAGGCCGAGCGATCCACGTTCAACAGGACGCGCGGATTCCCCAGCAGATCCAGGTAGTCCTGGTGCAAATTGCGATGGGAAAGCAACACCCATTCATCGCCCGGGCGCAGTCGCAATAGATTGCGCAGCATGAGATCCAGGTAGCGCCCATTGCCGGTGCCGGCGAAAGCCAGCGGGCGGGCGTCTATGGCGATTCGTAAGGTCCGGTCCATCCAGGGGCAGAAAGCCGGCCGGGGGCTTTTCACGAAAGAAGGTTTTATCGAGAAAATGAAACTGCTGGCCGGCTGGAACGTCCGAATTTATTAGTGATCGATGAGTTCCTACCAGCAAGACGATGATTTGGGGAATTTGCCGCCGGAGAGCAATGGTTCCAAGGAGACCCTCAAGGCTTTTGAGAACCTGGAATTCCTGCATACGCGGGATGCCCGACCCCTGCGGATTTTGTCTGAATATCTTTACCCCCGGCACGTTTTTGAGCGGGAGAATGTTACCGACATCGTGGTTTTCTTCGGTTCGGCCCGAATTCCTCCGCAAGACGGAACCAATCCCCGCAATAATCCCCAGGCCCATGAGCGCCTGTCCCGGTGGAGTTCCTACTATGAACAGGCTCGGGAGCTGGCGGGCCGGATCACGGGCTGGTCCCAGGAATACGCTGAAATGAAGGGTCGCCGCTTTCTGGTGTGTACGGGCGGCGGGCCGGGGATCATGGAGGCGTCCAATCGCGGTGCTCATGAGGCGGGTGGCAAAAGCATCGGCCTGAACATCGAACTACCCCGGGAGCAATCGCCCAATCCATATATCTCGGATGAGCTGAATTTCGATTTTCACTACTTCTTTACCCGCAAGTTCTGGTTTCTGTATTACGCGCGGGTGCTCATCGTCTTTCCAGGTGGTTTCGGTACTCTGGACGAGCTGTTTGAGACCCTGACCTTACAGCAAACCAAGACCATTCACAATCCCATTCCCGTGATTCTCTTCGGGCGCGAGTTCTGGAAAAACGTAGTCAATTTTGAATACATGGCGGAAGCGGGCATGATCTCGGAGAAAGACCTGAAATTATTTCACGTGGTGGACTCCGTGGAAGAGGCCCTGGAGCATATCATACCGGTCCTGAATAAATTCGTGTCGTGAATAAGAGTATTTCGAAAGCCCGATAAATCATGGCGAGTGATTCCAAATATCCCTTCCTGGAACTGGTACGCGAAAGCGAGGCCGTGGCCCGGGGCGCCAATCTTTCCGACAAAATCAATTACAATGTTTACCATGCCGTAAAGAAGGCGGCCACTCCCCAGGCCGCGCGCAGCGGCCAGTTGTTCACCATCGATTCCTTCGTGCCCGACATCGTGAACCTCACGAAGAAGGATCTGCAAACCGTACTGAAGCGTTTGATCGGGGACGGTCTCATCGTACAGATCTTTCGCCTGGAGTACGTACCGGATCAACCAATCGTTAAGATGACGCCGTGCTTCATCGCCAATATCCAGGACGGCGAAGACACGACTTACCAGCTCTATCAAGAGACGGTGCAGCAGTCCGTCCTGGCGCTGGAATCCCTGCTGGAATCCATTCCCCGAGCTACTCCGGACGCCTTCTGGAAGGATCTGGAAACCGACTTTAACATGGACCGGATTCCCGAACCCTCGGAATTGCCGGTGACCATCGCGGATCTGTTTTCACCGGTGCACGCCGGTAGTTTCGACATTGTTCCTCCGGCCGAACTGCTCACCATTACGCGGCGGGAAATCGAGGCGGAACTGGCGCGCAAGGGTCGCGTTCTTGAAATCAACGATTACGGTTACATGCCCGTACGCGAAGCGGAGATCCTGGAACGGCTGGAGACCGCCGGCGATTTCTTGAAACGCAAGGTCATTCCCAAATATAAGACGCGGTCCAACCTCAAGCGAGACCTGGAGCAAATTAACCTGGAAGAGGCGGCGTACAAGGTGGACCAGTTCGCGCCGGACACGGCGGAGTTCATCGCCAAGCGGGCCTCGGCCGTAAAAAAAGCGGTGCTGGCGACACCGGGGACGACGGGAACTCCCGGCGTTCGCTTCCCGGGCATCCTCACGCTGGAGGTTCTCATCGGTCTGGAGCAGCACGCGAAGGAACGCTATGAAGAGGCTCGCCGCAAGGCCAACAAGGAAGAGCTGTCCGCATTTAAACAGAAATTAATGGATCCCACGGCTCCCTGGACCGAGCAAATTCGCTTCGTGGAACAAGCCGAGACCCGGGATTTTTCCCCCGAAAACTGGAAGGACCTGACGGGAGATCCCGAGCTCATCTACGGGACCTGGCATTTGCCTTCGTCCATGATTCACGTTTTTATACGCAATGAGGCCTCGGCGTTTCGCGCGCTGACGCGAGGCATGCAGGAAGTCCCCGCGGAGCAAAACTGGAAGATTCTGGCCATGAAGTCCCTGCTGGAGAAGAGCGAGGATCGCTTCAAGGCACTTTTCGACGACGCGGAGTTCGTGGCCGCTTACGGCCGTATCTTGCGCAATGCCTATGTGAATTATTTCCCCTGGATCTATCGCATTTTGATGATGATTGGTTTGAATATGTTTTTGGACCGGTCCTTTCAAATCGCCAAGGCCGCCATTGCCCGGGAGCAAGGGGCGCTGGAAAAACCCAATCGCGAACGCCAGGAAAAGCTGGAAAAGGAGCGAGACGAGGAGAAGCAGGAGAAATTGCTGGGGGTCAAGGATCTGGCCGTGGCCAATCGCATCATCGAAAAGCTGGACGAGTTCTACATCGGGGAGAAGTGGATTCCCACCGTGGGCGAGATTCGCCGGGAGCTCCCGGATATTCTGCCCCAGACCTTCAATTCCATCATGCGCAAGGAAAGTTTCCAGATCATTCCCGCCGGACGTGATCAGGATCCCAACCTAGGGATTTTGCTGTATCCCATGAATCATGAATGGCGAACCCGCACGGCTCGCTTGCGCAAGGTTCTCGACGAAATCTTCACTTTCGATACCGAGGCCGCCGATCCGGACATCAAAATGCAGGTCGCCGCGGCGAAAAAAGTCCAGAAATTCATCACTCGCACGGAAGCGGGCGGCGGGGCGGCGGCGCAGAAAGCCGGAGAGGACCCCTACCGCGCCTTCGAGGTCGAGGTCAACAAGCACAAGGAACGGGAGAAGCAGGCCGCCGACGTCGCCGATCCCGATTTCTAGCCGGAACCCCGGTCTTGCTCCGCGCGGCTTTCGAAATTTTGCGCAAGGCGATTGACGTGAGTCGCCTTTTCCCTTCCAATGGGTCAGGGCTCCTCGGTGATGAACTCCATCGCCCCGGGCGCCGATAAAAAGAAAACACAAACGGATTCCATACGGGGGCAGGGGGAAATGAGCGAACCCACGCAGGAAGAACTTCAAAAAGAGGTCCGGCAGCTACAACAGCAACTCAAGGACCTGCGCGACGAGGTCGATTTCATACGCGAATCGCCTTATATACAGAGTTCCATCAAGAATCTCTCCTATGAGGTCGTGCTGGACCGCAATGAGATCGTCCACAAGGAGCTCGGTCAAAAGATCAATGAACGCCAGGGGACCATGTACGAGGTCAAGACCCAGGCCAAACGCTTCGCCGATTTTCTGGGACTGGACTCGGACATGGTGCGGCTCATGGTTACCGAGGCCCTGCAGAATATTCTGGAGCACGGTTCGGGAGACTACGCCGTCATTCGCCTGGAAGTTAAGAACGACGACATCAATCCCTTCATGATTTCGTCCTTCAAGCACGAGATGGCTCCCGGCGAGAAGTACACGCTGGACGAGATCAATGAAAACGCGTCGAAGGGAGACATTACTTCCGAAAGCTTCGATTTCGAATCATCGCGCGGCCGCGGCGAATTCATCATGAAGCAACTCACCGACGAGCGTCGCATCATCAACGGCATCGAAATTAATCGCGACGGTAAGAAGGTTCACTACTTCAAACGCATTCTGATCAATTACAAGAATCCCGGCGGCGCGCGCCAGCGCATCAGCTTCGAGGAGATCAAGAACGAAATCGATCGCCTGGACTACGAGGACGTGGTGTGTTGCTTTCACGTGGACCACACCGCCGACCGTCCCGACTCCGTGACCATCGCCACCCAGAAATCCCAGACCCAGCGCGTGGCCGAGATGATGGCCGAACACCACTTCAAGCTGGTGGAGCAGGAGCCGTATTATCGCACGGTCTTCGCCACCTACGTGCCCACGCGGAACATGGAGCAGGAAGAACTGCTCACCCTCTTCGCGAAGGTTAAGACCATCGTGTACGAGGAAGTCGAGGCGAATAAAGCGTAAAGTCAAGAGAGGGTGCTATCCCTCTCTTGACACCTCTCCTGCCGGCGTGTTTTCCCGGCGGAGCTGTACTTTGGTTCCTTGCCGTCTAAGTACATCTGAACCTGAAGCGTTTGGAAAATTCCGGACGCACGCACGCACATTCTACGTCGATTCGTCCCGGCCGATGATTTCACCGCGATTGCGGACGTACTCATCGTCGAAGTTAAGGGCCCGGGAACGGCACGCCTGAAGCTTTTGGTGATCGTAGTCGTCCACGAACTCATCGATTAAGCTCACCAGGCCGGCGCATGCTCGCATGACCGGTATGCTTTCGGTCGTGAGCATCTCCAACATAAACAGGTCGAAGAGTCGGGAAAGCAGCTCCGCGTGAACCTGCGGTTCATGGCGATGCACGCCCCAGAAGGGCAGG
>CAZGYS010000369.1:0-6694 GCA_964530305.1 uncultured Leptospiraceae bacterium | reverse complement strand
GTTACTTCGTGCGCGTTCGGCGGTCCGAACCTGGATGAACTCTACATCACCACGGCGCGCAAGGGCTTATCCCATGAAGAGCTGGAGCAGTATCCCCTGGCCGGCGCGCTGTTTCGCGCGCGACCCGACGTCACGGGCATGGCCCCCGGCCGTTTCGCGGGATAGGGCCGAGTTAAGCGAAAATCGATTATGGCCATCGGCGGGATAATTTCAGGGGTGCTTTTCCTGGGCTTCGGAGCCTGGTTGCTCTACTCCGGGCTGTCCGGCATCTCCGCTCGCAAGCGAGTTCTGTTCACGCCCACGACACCCGTACGCGAAATCGCCCCGGGCCCCGCGGAACTTTTAGGGAAGAGCGAACCAATCCACCCCGACCTGCTGGACCCGGTCTTCAAGCGTCCGTGCTGCTATTACGAATTGTCCGTGGAGATCGAGCACCGCGCGCGTAAGTCCAAAAAACGAGACAAGGAATGGCGGCAACTGTATTCGGAATCCTCCCACGATAAGATTTTTTACTGCGCCGATTCGACCGGGCGCGTAGTGGTGATGCCCGTGGGTCCGGAGGCCCACCTGCGCGGGGAAATCGACCGCCGCGAAAATATGGACAAAGCCCGCAAACGGCGCAAGGCGGACCCGGTCTTAAGTTATCTGCTGGCATTCGAGAAAGACAATATCGGCCTGCTTCATCGCATCACGGGCTACCGGGGCGTCATACGCCTGCATATGAAGGTGCTTCGCCATGAGGAACCATTGTACGTTCTGGGGCGCGCCATCCACCATCCCAATCCTCCCCGGGGCGCCGCGCCTTTTTATATCGGGGGCGACGGCGAAGCTCCGGTGATTCTGGGCAGCACGGAAAAATACGTTCTTTCGCGTCTGGAAAAGATTTCCATGGCGAAAATAATCACCGCGCCGTTTCTCTGCCTGGGGGGAATTCTCTCACTCTGGCAAGCACTGGCGTAATCGCGTGGGGCGATTCAACGACGCGGCGACGGGAGAAGATCAAGCATGGCATTAACAATCGATGTTCAAATTCGCTTCAAGGACCTGGACGGCCTGGGACACGTCAACAACGCGGTCTACCTGAGTTACTGCGAAATGGCTCGGCTGGAATACTTTCGACGCCACTTCGATATCCGTAATGCCGCCGATTTCGAATTCATCCTGGCCCGGGCCGAACTGGATTTCATGAAACCCCTGGGCATGCTGGAGGCGGTGCAGGTGAAAATGACCGTACCTCGCATCGGTAATACTTCCTGGGATTTCGCCTACGAAGTATCCGCGGGCGGGGAAGTCTACTGCCGCGCGCGGACCGTGCAGGTCTATTTCGACTACGCGGCCGGCGCGAAGGCTCCCGTGCCGGAGGACCTCCGGAAACGGCTGGAGCTGGACGGGGTATGAATCGCCTCCCGCAATATTTCTCTCCTTGACGCCCCTTTCTCGCGACGCGCACTGGTTCCATGAATATTGAAACCATTTGCGTACACGGCGGTTACTCGCCCGAACCTACAACCAAGGCCGTGGCGGTCCCCGTTTACCAGACCACGTCTTATTCCTTCGACAGCGCTCAGCATGGCGCGGACCTCTTCGACCTGAAAGTGCCGGGTAATATCTACACCCGTATTATGAACCCCACCACGGCCGTTCTGGAAGAACGCGTGGCCGCGCTGGAAGGCGGCATCGGTGCCCTGGGCCTGGCATCGGGCATGGCGGCCATTACCTACGCCATCATGACCATCGCCGAGGCGGGTCACAATATCGTGACCACCAGTACTCTCTACGGCGGAACCTATAACCTTTTCGCCCACACCCTGCCCCAGTACGGCGTGGAAGTTCGCTTCGGGGATCCCTCCGATCTCGCTTCCATGGAAAAACTCATCGACGAGAACACCCGCGGCGTCTTCTGCGAATCCATCGGTAATCCCCTGGGCAATGTCGTCGACCTGGGCGCCCTGGCGGACCTGGCCCACAAGCACGGCGTCCCCCTGCTCGTGGACAACACCGTCCCCACCCCCATTCTCTGCCGACCCTTCGAGCACGGCGCGGACATCGTCGTTCACTCCCTGACCAAGTACATGGGCGGTCACGGCAATTCCATCGGCGGCGTCATCGTCGACTCGGGCAAATTCCCCTGGGCCGATCACAAGGAAAAATTCAAGCGCTTCAATGAGCCGGATCCCTCCTATCACGGCGTCGTCTACACCGAGGCCCTGGGAGAGGCAGCCTTCATCGGACGCGCGCGCGTCGTACCCCTGCGAAACATGGGCGCGGCCATTTCTCCCTTCAACGCCTTCCTGATTCTCCAGGGAATCGAGACCCTGCCCCTGCGCATGGAACGCGTCTGCGAAAACACCCTGGCCGTGGCCGAATTCCTGGAAAAACAGCCCCAGGTGGAGTGGGTCAAGTATGCCGCCCTGGCATCCAATCCCTCCAAGCCGCTGGTGGACAAATACATGAGCGGTAAAGCCAGCGGTATTCTGTCCTTCGGCATCAAGGGCGGTCGCGCGGCGGGCGAGAAATTCCTGGATGCGCTGAAACTGGTTACCCGTCTGGTCAACATCGGCGACGCCAAGTCCCTGGCCACGCACCCGGGCTCGACCACGCACCGCCAATTGAACGAGGAAGAAATGAAGAAAGCCGGCGTCAGCGAGGACATGGTCCGACTGTCCATCGGCATTGAGAATATCGAGGACCTCCGAAACGATATTAAACAGGCCCTGGAAGCCTCTCAATAATCCGGAGGCGGGAGTTTAGCTTCCGCCTTTGTGCTCTTACCCATGGCCCCGGCCGGTCGTAAATTGATTGTGCCGGGGCCAGGCGCCTTGTAACCTTGTCCGGAGCGTCCAGCTTCGCGTCTCCTACGTCCATTCAGGAAAACGGAGGCCGGTTATGAAAATGCGCAACATAGCCATCCTCAGTACTCACAAGCAATTAAATGAGCGCATCGAGCAGGCTTGCTCGGGATTCGCCGACGATTTCCACCCCGTCTTCCTGACCACGGAAGAAGACTTCGTGGAATACCTGAACTACGAACTGCCTGAAATCGACATCATTCACTATTCGACGAAGGACTACGACGTCGAACACACTTTCGACGTCATCAAGAACGATCCCTGGCTCCACTTCGGCGGGAGCATCGTCATTTACGAGGACGAAAACGAGCAGGAGTTGCTGAAGCGATTTCGCGGCGTCAACATCATCTCCATGATTCAAATCAAGGATCTGGAAATGTATCTGCCCAAGGTCCTGCACGTTCTACAGAGCAACCGCGGCATTCTGTTCCAGCGCGACATTCACGCGCTCCTGCAAAGCAATCTGTCGGGTTCGTTGAAACTTCAAAACGATCCCTTCAACGCGGCCACCTACTCCAATCTTCTGGCCAACTTTCTCTATAACTCCAACCTGGTGAACCTGGAACAAAAGTACAACTTCTCCACGGCCTTGATGGAATTGCTGGTCAACGCCATCGAGCACGGCAACTGCCGGATCGACTATAATGAGAAAAAGGCGTTCCTGGCCGAGAACCGCGACATCATGGAGTTGATTCGCAGGAAGAACGAGGATCCTGAAATCGCCGCGCGCAACGTACATCTTTCGTATCGCATCACGCCCGAGAAATCGTCCTTCGTAATTCGCGACGAAGGCGACGGCTTCGATTGGCGCATGTATCGCAATCGCCCGAAGGGTCAGGTCTCCACGGAAATGCTGGGGCGCGGCATTCTCATTGCCGGTCACTACGTGGAGAACATGCAATACAATGAGAAGGGCAACGAGGTGTCCTTCGACGTGGACCACATGAATCAGGAGAGTAATGTCATTCCCCGGGTCTTTACGGATCAGGAGGAACTGACGTTCAAGGACGCGGACGTGGTCTTCAGCCAGGGCGAAAAGTCCAGTCATCTCTTTTACATCATTTCCGGGCGATTCGAAATCATCGCCAACGGTAAGAAGATTTCCACCCTGACTCCGGCCGACATCTTTCTGGGAGAAATGTCCTTTCTCTTGAACAACAAGCGCTCGGCCACGGTCATCGCCCGGGGCGATTGTACCGTGATTCGTATTTCCAAGGAAAACTTCATCAACGCCATTCGTCAGGAGCCCCACTACGGCGTCTTCCTGGCGCGACTGCTGGCCCAGCGATTGGATCAACTCCATGAAACCACGATCTGATTCATGCGTCTAAACTTATCAAATTCTCGGCGCCGCGCATCACGCGGAAAATAAAAACCATGCGAACAAAAACCGGAACCACTCCCCTGCTCATCTTCAGCTTCACGACGATCATCGTCCTGACCGTCGTCGTAGGCGCCCTGGGCTTCTTTTACATAAACGAACTGGCGGACAAGACGAATCGCATGTACAAGCACCCGCTGGCGGTGAGCAATGCCGTGCGGGACGCCAACATCAATATTCTACGCATTCGCATAGCCGCGGCGGATTCCTTTCGACGGGAAGACCGGAATCAGGCGGGCGGCCTGCGCACCGTTCAAGCCATGGACGAGGCCTCAAAAAAAGTCGAGGCGAGCTTCGCGCTGGTCCGGGAACGCTTCCTGGGCAATCCGGCCCGCGTCAATACCGCCATCCAACGTTATCGCGCCTGGAAGATTACCAAGAAGAAAGTCGTGGGCCTGCTGCAAGCCGGGCGGGACGCCGAGGCCCGGGCCCTGACCATCGGCGCGGGCGCGGAGCAAGAACGAAAGCTGGACGCGGCCATGAAAGAACTCACGGATTTCGCTCAGTCCAAGGCCGAGGATTTTCACGGGTCCGCCGAAAAGGACAAGTTCATAGCCGCCGTGGTTCTGGCCTTGCTGGTCTTACTGGCCCTGGCCGTATCCGTGGTCATCGCCGTAATCGTAATTACGCGTATTCGACGCATGCTGAAAGAAGCACGCTCCGTCATAACCGGTACTTCCACTCAAATCGTTGAGACGGTAACCCACCAGGAAGAAGCCAGCGCCGAACAAGCCGCCGCCATTCAGCAGGTTACGACGACGCTTTCCGAACTGGAACGCACCGCGGAGGAAACCACCCGTCGCGTAAAAGAGGCCATGGACGCGCTGGCTCGCGCCGGGGAACTGGGCAAGACCAGCGGGGGCATGGTAACGCGTCTGCTGGGCACAATGAGCAACATTAAGACTCAGGTGGGCGCCGTGGCCGAAAAAACCGCGCGCCTGAGCGAATACTCCATTCGTATCTCGGGTATCGCCGCCCTCGTCAGTGATGTTTCCGAGCAAACCGGTTTGCTGGCGTTGAACGCGGCCATCGAAGCGGTACGCGCCGGCGAAAAGGGCAAGGGCTTCGGCGTCGTCGCGTCGGAAATTCGCAAGCTGGCCGACGAAAGTTCCAACTCCGCGTCCCAGATCAACGAACAGGTGCACGAAATCACCCGAGCCATTCACGACGCGGCCAGCGCCATGGAGAAGGGCACGGTCATCGTGGAGTCGGGCACTGAACTCGTCGCCGATGCCGGCAGCGCCTTTCAGGATCTGGCGTCTTACAACGAGACGGTTCTAGAAGCCGTCAATCAGATGGCCAATAGCGCGCAAGAACAGTCCATCGCCGTGGGTCAGGTTCTGCATGCCATGAATACCATCAGCGAAGGCGCCATGGAAACGACGAAGGGCCTGGCACGCACTCGCGCCGACGTTCGCGAGCTGACGGACGAGTTGAAGTTGTGAGGCGATGGAGTGCCTGCTTCTTCATGTTGTCGGCTTACCGCGGTCTGAACGCATTCCACTGCATCTAGTATTCGACATGGGACACGGAACTTCTCGGTATCGTAATAATTCCGGAGTCCTTGTTGCAGATGCGATACCCGCCCTGATTGTACGGCAAGAGGCAACCTTTTATCCGTTGCCCGTCTTTCAGGGCGAGAATAACCCGGGGCCTGCACGCATTCGAACCGGCGCCGAACTTTTTTCGCGCATATTCCGCGCATCGGGAAAAACTCCAGGACAGCTTGACGTCGTCGAATTTACGACACGAAGAACCTGAATCCGCGCCGGTATCCAGGTTGGACGAAGACGACTCAAGAAGGACCAGCCGTTTACCCGCGGCCCGCAGCGGGTTCGATAAACTGATGCGAACCTTTCCCTTAACATTCGCGGGCAGACGATCCAGGTGAATTTCGCCGTTTACCGTCAAGGGAACACTATACCGCCCAATATACTTGCGACTCGTCGGAATAAATTCAGCCCGGAGATTTCTCGGCATGGGAACCCCCGTGTTGCCGTCATCCACGAGCAGCCGCCCCCGCGCGCACGTATATTGAAACGTTCGCGGCTCTATTTTCTCGATGACGATTCCGTCTCCCGGATTTCGTTCACAGGAAGAAGGCGTATTCCTAAGGCGAATATTGCGTTTGTGATGATAGTAGGCGTTCTGATCCCGATAAAAAACCTCCAGCTCCACTCGTGCCCCGCGCTTCGCGTCGACGCAAAAGCCCCGGCCGCCCGCAAGTTCCCGCCCGGTAGAGACTCCATTATAGGTTAGACCCCGCGCGAGCAACGTGGGATTATCGATCGAAAACCCGCTCGAACCAACGACTGATTTGACCCAGATGGAAGACTTATCATGATACGGTGCATCCGCGTTCCACCAGGAAAGGTGGGGCAGCCCGGCTTTCACCATCGTTCGACCATTGCGTTTCGTGATTTCTCCCCGCCCCTCTTGTTTCCAGAGTATCCTCGGGCAGTAT
>CAZGYS010000368.1:0-6730 GCA_964530305.1 uncultured Leptospiraceae bacterium | reverse complement strand
CGAGCAGATTTTCACCTTCGTCCGAATCGCCCCGGGCTCCCAGGTCCTCGTTCAAGGCACGTCCCAGCAGTTCTTGTTTTTCGCTTAAACGTTTATCGCGGCGAAGCAAATCCAGGGCCCGATTCCTGGCTACCGTGGTCAACCAGGCGGCGGGGTTGTCCGGGATGCCGTGGTCCGGCCATTTCTCCAGGGCCGTAACCATGGCTTCCTGAAAAATCTCCTCGGACAGACCCAGGTCGCCCGTCATGCGCGTAATCAGCGCGATTATTTTCGCGGACTCTATGCGCCAAACCGCGTCGATGGCGCGATGAACGTCGGTGTGCATGGGAATGCGCGGACCACGAAGGTCCGCGAAGGAGGACGCTAGCCCTGTGATTCCAGGACGCGGCGAATTTCGAACTTACCTTCGCGGAAGGGCGCGCGTCGGAGCCATTCAATCGCCTCGTCCATGGACTTTACCTGCCACAGCCAGTAGCCGGCGATCATTTCCTTGGCTTCCGTGAAAGGCCCGTCCAGGATGCGGGAGTTTTGCTCGGCGAATTCCACGTGCACCGCGTCGCCCGCCGCTTCGAGTCTACCGGCGCCGAGCACGATACCGGCTTTCACCAGCTCTTCATTGTATTTCGCGAAGGCATCCATGTCCTCTTGCGTGGGCATGGAGCGGGGCGCATCGCAATCGCCTTCCTTTGCCATAATCATAACCTGCATTTGCTTCTCCTCGGTCATCATTTTGAGGCGTGCTTCGGGAAAGTCCCGAAATATTCACGCTACAATAGAACGATGTACAGGGGTAGGCCGATTCGGACAGGTCGGGAGATTTTTTTTCGGCTCGGGCTTTTTTTTGAGCTCACGGCTGTTTTTTTGCTTTCAAGGCTGTTGGGAGGAGTCCGCGGCCCGGGCCGCGGCGAAAATCAGGCCGTTGTGGGACCACAGATTGACCTTCACGCCGTCGATCTTTTCCTCATGCCGGGTCAGGGACTTCAGCTCCGGGGCGGGCCGGGCGATAAACACCGTGATGCGTTTCCCGTCGGCGCTCCGCAGACGCAGTTGCATGGCCAATTTACCCTGAATGGAACAATAGCGCGCGCCCAGCAGGCGGGAATCGCGCGGCGTCACTTGCGGCGGCAGGCCGGCGACCGGAAATTCCAGGCGATGCATCCTGCCGCGCAGAGCAGCCAGTGAAGCGCCGCGAAACTCGAGGTCCAGATTTTTGCGATGATTCAAGGCTACTTCCCGGACGGCGGCCCGGCGCGAACGTTCCCGCCAGGCGTCCTGACGGTACACCCAGCCGCCCACCAGGGAGACGCCGGCGAAGGCGAGTGCCAGCACGGCCGCCGCCGTCATGGAAACGCGACGAACACGCGGTTGTCGCGGTGCTCGGTCTTCCGGAGATGAACGGTGTGTGCTTTCGCGAGGCCGGGAACCGAGAATTTCGCGCAGTTTTTCCGGGGCGATTTCCCCCGCCTCGTAATGGGCGCGAATGTGTTCGTCGAGACTTTTCTTTTTCATCAGCCTTGCCCCCGCGCGTCTTCGCCGCCCAGCAGGCGGGCCAGTTTTTCCCGCCCTCGTTGCAGGCGACTCAGTATGGTTCCTCGGGAAGTATTCGTTCGCTCCGCGATTTCGCGCGCCGTCAGGTCCTCGTAGGCGGATAGAAAGAGCGCTTCGCGTTCTCCGGGGCCCAGTTTTCCCAGGGCCTTGCGGACCTCGTCCGGCGTGGCGTCGTACTCCGGAGAGTCGCCTTCTAAATCGATCAGACGCTCCCCGTCGTCATTGCTGAGCGGTTCGATGATCATCCGGCGGCCTTCGCGGTGGGAGTCGATGAAGGTGTTGCGGATAATTTTCAGAAAGTAAGCCTGGGCATGGTCGCTTTCGCCGGGCACGCGGCCCTTGTCGCGCGCATCGGCCCATTTCAACCAGGCTTCCTGGACCAGATCCTCCGCGTCGTGAGTGTTGTGAGTTAAAGCCAGGGCATACCGATAGCCGGAGCGAACGAGTTGTTCATCGTCCGCTGGTTCCGACTCTGGATTTCCGGCTGGTTTCGGCATGCCCCGTTCGTCTTAGTTAGCCACGAAGTACGGACGCTTCACGCCGTCCTTCTTATGCAGCCATGCTTCCATGACGCGATAGCCTGATTTCGTTTTGGCCGCGACGAAGTCCACGTCGAATTTGTTTCCGGCCGCGTCTTGAAAGTCGGCGCAGCTGACGTGGTAGTCGCCTTTTTGTTTCACTTTCGTATGCAGCTTCGTAAACTTTAATTGCATGAGTTTGCCCGTGGGGCCGTCGAAGATCTTATAACCCCGTGCGTCGGAGTTCGCGGCGATGTGCGCCCGCATGGCCGCCTGGGGGTTGGCCGCCGTGTCGGAACCGGTTCCACCGCAGGCTCCCGCCAGCAGCCCGATCACCGCGACCGCCATGCTTGCCCGAAGCGCGCGTCCGGGGGTTTTCGTAAGTGCATTCATGAAATTCTCCTCATGAGTATTTCCCTGAACACGGAAATCAAGCGGATTTGATTGCAAAAAAAATCGCCCGGCGTGAATTTTTTCCGCTCAATTCCCCGGGTTCGGTTCGGTTTTCTCCCCGTTCATTTCTGTTTCTTGCACTTTTTTTCGCAGGAACATTCGCTCGGCTTCGTTCTCCGTCAAGGACAGAGCCCGGGCGAAGTTTTCGCCCGCTTCCTGGTAGCGTCCCAGCTTGCGCAGAAATTCGCCCCGGGTGGAATAGTACCAGCGGTATTGTTGTAGCGGCTCGGCGATGTGCTCGGAATCCAGCAAAGCCAGGGCTTTTTCCGGACCATGGGCCATGCTCACGGCCACGGCGCGATTCAACTCAATCACCGGCGAAGGAGTAATGTCGTTCAGCATGCGATACAGTGAGGCGATGTGCGCCCAGTCCGTCTCGTGCGCGGTTTTGGCTCGGGCATGGACCGCGGCGATGGCCGCCTGGATTTGATACGGTCCCAGCTTCTGCTTCCGCATGGCGTCCCGTAGAATGCGCAGACCCTGTTCGATTTCATCGCGTTTCCACCTGGTTCGATCCTGTTCTTCCAGGGTTACCACGTCTCCCTCCGGCGAAAGGCGCGCGTCGCGGCGGGAATGCTGGAGATGAAGCAAGGCCAGAAGCCCGGCCGTCTCGACTTCCCGGGGCAATAGTTCATGGACGGTATCCGCCAGTCGGATTGCGTCTTCGCACAGACCGGCGCGAATCAGGGACGCGGAAAAGTTACTCAGGTAACCCTCGTTAAAGATCAAATAGATGACCGTCAGGACCGCTTCCAGGCGCTCGGGTATGCCTGCTTCGTCCGGGACTTCATAGGCGATGCCCGCTTCGCGGATTTTTCGCTTCGCTCGCGTCAGGCGCTGAGTGAGCGTCGCCTCTTCGAGCAGGAAGGCCCGGGCGATTTCCTTCGTCGTCAAGCCGCCCAGGGTTCGCAATGTCAGGGCGATGCGCGCGTCCCGGTTGAGGGCCGGGTGGCAGCAGGTGAAGATGAGTCGCAGGCGTTCATCCGGGATGAATTCATCCGACTCGTCTCCGTCCGGCGTCGACGCGACCCCCGGGGGCGGCGCGACATTGGGCATGTCGCGCGAAATCGCCGCGTACTTCGCTTCGCGCGCTTCGTCTCTGCGCCGAACGTCGATGCTTCTGCGTTTAGCGACGACGAAGAGCCAGGCGCCGATATTGGTCGGGATGCCGGTTTCCGGCCACTGGCGAAGGGCCATGATCCCGGCTTCCTGCAGACTTTCCTCGGCTATATCAAAATCATTGAAATGGCGGATGAGGGCCGCGATGACGCGACCCCGGTCATGGCGGAAGAAGTGTTCCAGTTTTTCACGGACCTCATCCACGGCCTTATTCCATGATCATGATGGGGCGGATTTCCACGGAGCCGCCGCGACTGACGTGGGGCATGCGTGAGGCCCAGTGGACGGCTTCGTCCAGGTCTTTGGCCTCGATAATATAGAAGCCCCCGATCTGTTCCTTGGTTTCGGCGAAAGGCCCGTCGATGGTACTGAAACCTTCCGATTTTTTTCCGCGCACCGTCGTGGCGGTGTTACTCGGTTTGAGGGCTTCTCCGCCCACCATAATACCGGCTTTCTCCATTTCCTCGGTGACCTCGAACCATTTCTGGAACTCCTCGTCGGAAAATGCCTCCGGATCGTCTTCCCGATCGAACATAATCAACATGTATTTCATTTTTTTCTCCCGTGATTAATTGGCCTCTCTTGAGGCTCCGGTAAGTGGTCGAATGCCAGGAGAGCAAATCCGACAAAATGCGTCACTTTTTTTGAAAAAATTTTCCGGACCGCTCGTCTCCTGGATTGACTTGAACTTCTGGTTGCCCGCATGGCCGGCGTTTTTTCCACTGGCCCATGTCTACTCTATATGATTTCGAAGCAAAGAACATCCAGGGCGAAGCCACGGGGCTCGACAAGTATCGCGGCAAGGCGGTGCTCATCGTCAATGTAGCGTCCAAGTGCGGTTTTACCAACCAGTATGACGGCCTGCAAAAGCTCTACACCGAAAACCAGGCAAAGGGCCTGGAAGTTCTGGGGTTTCCCTGCAATCAATTCGGTTCCCAGGAGCCGGGCACCGAAAGTGAGATTCAGGAATTCTGCCGCATGAACTACGGCGTTTCCTTCGATATGTTCGAGAAAGTCGACGTGAAGGGCGGCGACGCGCATCCGGTTTATCAGTGGCTCACCGGATCCGAGTCCGTCAAGCCGGGTGACGTGCAGTGGAACTTTGAGAAGTTTCTCATCGACCGCGAAGGCAAACTGGTGGAACGCTTCTCTTCGCGCGTTAAGCCCGACGGCAAGAACATGGCCGAAGCTATCAACGGCGTACTCTAACTCTTGAGCGGAACGTGACGCGGTACCGATGCGCGTCACGTTCGCCGAAAACTTGCTCAGCGCCGCCCCAGGCGTCCGTTGATCTCCTCGCGAATCTCTTCAACGGTGGTCATTTCATACCCGGCAAACGTTTCGATCAGATCGTCGAGCATCGCCTCGATATCGGGCTCTTCTTTCTTCCAGCGTGCGTACTTTTCAGGGGTAAAAATTCCGCCGTACTCGTCTCCCAGCGCTTCACCATTCGAGCGCATAAGCCGCAACATGCCGGCGACCCATTCGCCCCTTTTTTGCCGGCGTTCTTCCTCGGAATCATCCATGCTTATATGAGTATCGGTCGTTCAATTATATTGCACGCCGAATACGGGCACGGGTTTTGAAAAACCCTTTAGTTCGATCTGGCCGTGGGGCTCGAAGTCCAGAACGTGGGAGATCCTATCATCTTTCACCGCGGAGGCCTGGGCATTGGAACAGATCAAGACTTCTCCCGGCGCGGCGCGGCCGCACAAGCGTGCCGCCAGGTTGACATTGCTTCCGATGATCGTATAGTCCTTGCGAATGTCGCTGCCGATATTTCCCATAATTACATTGCCCGTACTGATTCCCACGCCGACTGAAAGCTGTTCCTCGAGTTTCTGGTTGGCTATCTTGATGGCGTATTGAATTTCCAGCCCGGCGTAGATGGCGTCGGAAACTCGCGTGGACTCCTCGAAAATGGCCACCACTTCATCGCCGACGTACTTGTCGATCTTGCCCTGGTAACGCTCAATGATTTCCGATTGCAGGGACAGCAGGCGATTGAGCACCTCGACGACGACTTTCGGATCCCTGTGTTCGCTGAACGCGGTAAAGCCGCGAATATCGGAGAAGAGAATCGCCACCTGGCGATAGTTGCCTTCTTCCGAGATTTCCTTCTTGATGAGTTGCTCGATCATCTCCTGGGTATGAGGCGATATATATTTCAGCATGTGAAACTTTTCGTTCAGGGAGGACATCATGCCGTTGAAGGCCCGCGAAAGATCGCCGATTTCATCGCGACTTGAAATGTCGACGTGCGCGCTATAGGTTCCGTCCCGAATTTCCCGCGCCGCCCGCGAAAGCTCCTTGATGGGCCGGCTGATGTTTATGGCAATCAATAGAACGAGCAACAAGCCCACCATGAGTATGACGGCCGACTGGATGAGCAAGCGAGAGACCCGGGCGTTCAAGGCCAGATAGAATTTCTCCACGTCATAGTCCACCGCCAGGATACCGACCACCTTGCCGTCCCTGGTTTTGATCGGCGCGAAGGCGGAAATCCAGGTGCCGTGGGCGTCCTTGTACACCCTGGTCTGAGCGGGGTGACCCGCCAGGGCCTGGCCGACCAATTGTCGGTTCACCATGGGCACCGTATAGCGATCTCCGACGAAGGGCTTCTTGTGCAGCATCACCTGGAACTTAAGGCTCTTGCTGTTCTTCGCGTCGAAAGTATAAATGTGATCGGGGTCCAGGTAGTTCAGTTCCTGAACTCGCTTCAGGTGGCCGCGAATTTCCTGGAAGGCCCGCAGCTTAAAGTCCCCGGGGGCACGAATGAGCTGGTGTTGTTCACCGCTTATCCCGACGGCGGCGTTGATGGCGATGTGCTTCAGGGTAAGGCCGAATTTATCTTCCAGGGACTCGTACTCGCCTCGATACTGATTATATGTATTTAAGGCGATTAAGCCGGTAGAGACCAGCCCGATGGCCACGGTAAGTTTGGCGAGAATTGGAAAACGTATATTTCTCATTGAACCTGAGTCCTCATGGATGTGCTCCGGCTTGAAACGACCCCTTATTTTGAATTGGGACAAGGATTAATTTAACGCTTGAACCCCCTGAAGAGGGGGTTTGCGACGATTGCCCTGATA
>CAZGYS010000367.1:0-6755 GCA_964530305.1 uncultured Leptospiraceae bacterium | reverse complement strand
TGGTATGGGGCTTCGGTATCGTTTACCCGATCATCATCTTCGGGATTTTGATTCTACTGGCCAGTCTGGATATCTTCAAGCGAGACGTTCCGAAAGGACTGGATTCCGAAACTCGCCTGGAGCAACAATTTCAAGCGCCGACCGAGAAGCTCGCGCGTCGCTGAAGCTCATACGATTCCGCTTTACGGAAACGTATGTTGAAAGCCGGGTATTGCACCCGGCTTTTTTTGTGATTTAGTTTTGTGATTCAGCGTACGCTTATTGATAAACGGCACGCATGACGCGATTGCTACCGGACGAAGCCACCGCCACGAAGACGCCGTTGCCGTAGGCGACTGCCCGCCACAGGTTCTGTTCCGCGGCGGAGAGCGCCGTCCAGGCAATTCCATCAGTGGATGTCATTACACGATTCGTCCCACTCGTGGCCAGGCCAATGAATATACCTTCGCTAAAGGTAATACTTCCCCAGTCGTTGGCTTCGGGCGCGACGCGAGCCGTCCAGTTTATCCCGTCCGGAGAAGTCATAATGGAATTGGCTCCGGACGCACCGCCGACCGCTACAAACACACCGTTTCCATAGGCGATGGACGCCCAGTTGCCGTTCAGCCCGGCGCGCGGAGTCCAGGTAACCCCGTCCGGGGATGTCATGACCGGATTGGTGCCTCCCAGGGAAACCGCGACGTACAGCCCATTTCCATGCGCGACGCCGAACCAGAGATTGGCGTGGGAAGCCGTTTGTGATGTCCAATTGATTCCGTCGGGCGAAGTCAGCACGTTCGTGGACCCCTGCGCGATGGTTACGAATTGGCCGCCTCCGAAGGTCCCGCGAAAGGGCACGGCCGTACCCACGTTATGGGCGCTCCAGTTGATACCGTCCGCCGAACTCATGACGCGATTGGTACCCGTATTGCTGAATGCCGCGAAGCGACCGTTGCCGAAGGCGATGGAACGCCAGGGATTAGCTTCCGTCGCGGTTCGGGCCGTCCAGGTTATCCCGTCCGAAGAGGTCATTACACGATTGGTTCCGTCAAAGGCGACCGCCGTAAACACACCATTTCCGAAGGCAACGGAAAGCCACTGGTTGGCCTCCGCCGCCGAATTGGGCTCAAAGGTTCCCAGAGTGGGCGTGTTCTCGGTCGTAGTCGGAGCGGCGGCGGGCGGCGATGTAAGCAGGGCCGCCAAACACGTGACGCATTCATCATCATCCGTATCAAGCCCCAGCACGGAGCAACCCGCGCAAACGAAAACACAGATCAACGCAAAGGAAATTTTTAGCATGCCGTGATTCTATCCAGGTTCTCAAGTATCGTCAACAGGATCTCCATTCTATTTTACTTGCCTCCCGAGCACCCCGCCCTTTCCTTACTGGATGAGCAATCGCCTGGCGGCTGAAAAGAGTCCCTACCTTTTACAACATGCGGAGAACCCCGTGGATTGGTATCCCTGGGGAGATGAAGCCTTCCAGGTCGCCGAGCAAAACGACAAGCCCATCTTTCTCTCCATCGGTTACGCTACCTGTCACTGGTGCCACGTCATGGAGCGCGAGTCCTTTGAAAACGCCGAAACGGCGAAAGTCCTTAACGACCACTTCGTTCCGGTAAAAGTGGACCGCGAGGAACGACCGGACGTCGATTCCATATACATGAAGGCCCTTCATGCCACGGGTCAACAGGGTGGCTGGCCCCTGAACATGTTCCTGACGCCCGATCGCCGTCCCATTACCGGCGGAACCTACTTCCCGCCGGAGGCGGCCTATGGTCGACCCTCGTTTCGCCAGGTGCTGGAGACGATTCACAAGGTGTGGACCGAAGACCGAAGCAAGCTATTGCAAACGGCGGAATCCTTGACCACCTTCCTGGACGAAGGCCAGGTAAAAGCCGACGGAGGCATTCCCGGACTGGAAGCCGTGGCCGCGGCGGCGGACGGGTATCGTGCCTCGTTCGACAAGTTTCGCGGCGGCTTTGTGGGCAATGGGCCCAATAAGTTTCCGCCGTCCATGGGATTGGTTCTGCTTTTGACTCAGTATCGCCGGACGGGAGAAGCGGATCTCTTGCACATGGTGGAGACGACCCTGGAACACATGAAGCGGGGCGGCATCTACGATCAAATCGGCGGCGGCCTTTCGCGTTACTCCACGGACCATGATTGGCTGGTCCCTCACTTCGAAAAGATGCTCTATGACAACGCGCTCTTCGCGAGCGCCCTGACCGAATGCTATCGCATTACCGGAAAGGAACACTACCGTACCTGGACGCTGGATATATACGACTATCTCAAGCGGGACATGACTTCTCCCGAGGGTGCTTTCTACAGCGCCGAGGACGCCGATTCCGAGGGCGTGGAAGGCAAGTTCTACGTTTGGACGGGCGCCGAGTTCGAGACCATTCTCACCGAAGCGGGTATGTCGGTGGATGAAATCAAACAGCTTTCGCGTTTCTGGGGCGTAACCAGCCGCGGAAACTTCGAGGGCAAGAACATCCTGCATGAACCGGTAAGCCGCGCGGATTTCCTGGCCGCCTATCCGGGAGATGAAAAGGACTTCAATGATTTACTGGGGCGTGCGCGAGCCGTCCTGCACAAGGCTCGGGACGGCCGCGTGCGTCCCCTGCGCGACGATAAGATTCTAACTTCCTGGAACGCTTTGATGATCTCGGCTCTCGCGCAATCGGCGCGAGCATTCGCCATGCCCCCAATCGCCGCCGACGCGGTGAAGGCCGCCGAATTCATTTACGATAAAATGCGGGATGATAACGGTCGACTCTTGCGTAGATATCGCCAGGGCGATGCCCGCTTCGCGGGGACGCTGGTGGACTATGCTCAGACCGGCTGTGCTTTCGCGGATCTCTATCGAACTACTTTCGATCCGCGCTGGCTGACGCGAGCCGCGGAAATGGCGGACCTGATTCTGGAGCTCTTCCCGGGCCAATCCGGGGCCTTCCATGATACGGTTATTGATGCGAAGGACCTCATCGTACGCACCACGGAATCATACGACGGCGTGGAACCGTCGGGGAATTCATCGGCCGCGCGCCTTTTTCTGACGCTGGCCGGATACGGGCTGGAAACCGCGAAGTACCGCAAAGCAGCGGCCGGTATTCTGGGGCGATTCCACGAGGCGCTTTCGAAATACGGTTCCGCCCACGCGGCCATGTTGCAGACGCTGGTCATGCACCATACACCGCCGCTGGAAATCGCCGTGGTGACGAACAATCGCGACGCGAGCGATGAACTAGTGAACGCCCTGAATCGAGAGTTGCCCCTGGAGAGCTTCGTGGCCCTGGCAAGGGAGGATGAAATCGAAGCCATAGGCGCTAAAGTTCCCTTGATGGCTCATCGCAAGGCGATACATTCGCCCAACACCATTTACGTATGTCGAGAGTTGGCCTGCAAAAGACCGGTGGGGACGCTCGACGAGACGCGCGCGTTGATAGCGCCGCAAGGGGGATAAATCCATGTGGCTGCCCCTGTTTCCCCTGAATACCGTGCTCTTCCCGGGTCTGCCCCTGGACCTGCACATCTTCGAGGACCGTTACAAGGAAATGATCGGGCGTTGCCTGAAGGAATCCCTGCCCTTCGGCGTGGTTCTGATTCGCGAAGGTCAGGAAGCCCTGGGACCGGCGGCCGTCCCCGCGGACGTGGGAACCATGGCGATGATCACCAAAGTCATGGAACTGCCCGGCGGGCGACTCTTCCTGAACTCGGTGGGACGCGAACGCTTTCGCATCAAGTCCCTGGACCATTCCCATGCCTACCTTTCGGGCCAGGTGGAGGAATTTGATCTGCTCAACGACGGTCCCTCGGGAAGCGTACTCGTGGAAACGCGAGAAGAACTTTTGAGCCTGGCGGATGAATACTTCAGCGTGCTCACCAATGAACCCGGCAAACGCCTGCCCGATCCCATTCGCGCCTATCCGCCCGAACAACTGGCCCACGCGGTCTGCGATTTGCTGCAAGTTTCCATGCCCCGCAAGCAGGAGCTGCTGGAAATTCCTTCCCTTGAGCTGCTCTTGACGGCCCTCTTGACCGCCTACCGGCGCGAAATTCCGGTGCTGCGCGGGCTGCGGGATCAAAAAATGGATGGCCCGGGCGATGCCGCCTCCTGGAATTAACCTTTTTACGATTCGGAGACGGTGGAATGACGATTAAACACAATGGCGCCGGGAGGATTCCCCGGCGCTTCATGTACGGTTCGCGGGCGGGCTTAATCATCGCCGCGGCGATTTTACTCACCACCGCCTGTAGTGGTGATACTGAAAAGCAAAAGCAACCCGATCGCTCCATCAGTTTGAGCATATCCCCCGCCCTCAAGAACGACTTCATTCCCATCACGAAGACTCGCTACCAGGAAGCGGAACTGAATCTATTCTTTTCCGAGATGCGACGCCTGGGCGGCGAATACTGCCGCCAATTGATTCGCGCGAAAGGTCGCCTGAAGACCGAGAAAGCGGAGCGATTTATTCGTAAGGAGCGCATCAAGTTTTATACCAGCGGACACCGTCGCGGGCTGACCAACATCATCACCGGCTGCTGGAATTTCTTCAAGATGAACGATCTTTCTCCGGATCGGGATTTTCGCCTGACGCGACTTTTGTATCCGGGTACGGCCATGGACTGCTTCAGCGTGGGGTATCTACAGCCCTACATCATGCACACCGTAATGAATTGCCGTACGCTGACCATGCTGGACATCGATTGGCGCATTCACGACGGCCACCTGCAATTGCTGCGTTTATATCGTTCGAACTTGCTCAATAATCCGGAGAACATTCGCCGTAACATCCAGCGCTTGAGTTTGCCCTTCATGGCTCATCTCACGGGAGATCCCAAACCAACGGGCGTGATCGAGGAAGATACTTTTTGCAGACGGCACAATCAACAGCCCCTCTGTCGCAAATACATTCACGAGTTCCACGAGCATTTTCCGAAATTGGAGTCCATTCGCCTTAACTTGAGCGCGCTCCACGACGGCGATTACCAGGGACCGTCTCCCGTAAAAGTTGTGTATTTGAGTAATGCCATCGAGCGCATCTATACGACGCCCAGGCAATTTCAAAAGCTGATCGAGAACCTGGCGAACGCCGCGGGACCGGACGGCCGCGTGGTGATCATTCACCACGTAGGCGGGTATCGCCTGTTCGGTCTGTATGAATTGCGCAATATCGCCGCGAAACCATCCGTGAAGACCATCTGTCGCGACGGCTACCGCACTTCCCACGTGGGCGCGAAGGAAGATTTCTACGATACCTACTTCGAGGAAATTTCACGCAACAAGGGCGGCATTCCCCGTTGCTGGACTATGTTGCGGGCGAAAGAAAAAGAAGAAGCGCGTCGCCTCAAGAAACTGCAAGCCCAAAAGCCGGTCACGGATAAAGAGAAAAAAGCCGGCAAGTAGAGGCTCAGGAATCCAGTTCCGCCAGTTGATCCTCATCCAGGCTGGCGCGCCCGCCGCGATTCAGACGCAACGTAATCTTATTACCGGTTTCATTAAAACTTAAGTCGTCCACCATCTTCATGGAAAGCAACAGGCCGCGTCCATGATAGTCTTCCCGCGAACGCGACTTGATGGTTTTCATATAGGAGTCCACGTCGAAGCCTTCGCCTTCGTCCTCGATGTCGATGGTCACGCCCTCATTGTCGATCGTATACTCCACGTGAATTCGGCGCGCCTTGTATTTTTCCTCGCGCGCCAGTTCCTTCACGGCCTGGAGATAATCGCCCGTTTTGATATAGTCCGTCTTACGGTCATAGCCGATGCCCAGATTTCCGTGTTCCAGGGCATTGGTCAGGCATTCGAAAATCGCCAGGTTTAAGTTATAAATATGCGCCGCCTTGATGATGCCGGCCGAGTATATCTCCGCCGTAATCTTATTGGCTACCTGCGGCAGAATATTGATGTCGTTGGGTAATTGTACTTTCACGTGCTTATAGGCGATGAAATTATTCAGATTTAAATTCTGGCGCGATTCCAGAATGCGGCGCTTATGATTGCGCAGGATCTTGTTGATGGTGATGTCGTCCAGGGGGTTGCGGAAGTAATCGATGGCCCCCGACTCCATGGCGAATGTGATGGTCTCGGGGTCGGGATTGGAGGTCAGCAAAATAATGTTCTGGTGCGGGTTCAGTTCCTTTACCTGCGAAATGACCAGGCCCACGTCCGTGTCCGGCTCATCCATATCCAGCACGACCAGATCAAATGTGGCGCCCCGAAGCATTTTCGGGACGCTTTCCAGGGTCAGCAATTGCGATAGTTTTACGTCATCCCGACGCTTGATGATCTCGGCCAGGGTTTCCCGTGCCTCGGGCTCCCTCAGTACAGCCAGGATTTTGAACTTTTCGGTTTGATTCTCACTCATGTGGAAAACCGCTATGCCAACTTACGGATGTCTCGCCCCCCCTTCATTCTGGAAACAGAAAAAACATTGACGGTGGCCGTTTTAGCAAAACTCTGTCTCTACTTTGTTAGTTTCGGCGTCGTAGCCAAGTGGCTAAGGCAGGGCTCTGCAAAAGCCTGATCGCCGGTTCAAATCCGGCCGACGCCTTTCCTTTTTTGCGGATCTCAACTCGGGCTTCGCCCTTTTGCGCCTCGGGTACGAGTGCAAAGGGGCTTTATTCGAGTCGCAACTCGGGCTTCGCCCTTTTGAGATTCGGGGGCTTTTTGCGAATCTCAACTCGGGCTTCGCCCTTTTGAGATTCGGGTGCTTTTTGCGAGCGGCAACTCGGGCTCCGACCTTTTGCCGCTCGGGGCTTTTTGCGAT
>CAZGYS010000366.1:0-6760 GCA_964530305.1 uncultured Leptospiraceae bacterium | reverse complement strand
CTGGACATCCTGCACACCGCCAATTGCATTCAGGAAACCAGAGGCAATGCGGCCAAAACCGGCCTGTTCGATATCGCGCTGGTCGGCGCAAGGAAGGGTCTCGTGCGCGCCGTAAATGGACTGGGACTACAGGCGGAACACGGCTTTTCCGCGCGAAAAAAATACGATCTGATCATTACGCCCTCCTTCAGCGGTCCCATGGACCAGGTCCTGGCGGAAAATCAAGCGGCCCTGCGCTTCCTGGCTCTACGAAAGGAACAAGGCGCGTTGCTGGCTTCTTCCTGCACCGGCAGTTTTCTTCTGGCCGCGGCCGGAGTCCTGGACGGCCTGAAAGCCACGACCCATTGGAATTATTTTGATCGGTTTCGCGATCTGTTTCCGGACATTCCCCTGGATACGGAACACATGGTCGTGGCTCACAAAAACATCTACTGCGCCGCCGGTTCCACGGCGGCCGGTGATCTGGCTTTGTTTATCGTGGGTAAATACCTGGGCGCCGACACGGCCCGTCGCGCGGCGCGCATGCTCTTGCTGGATGTAAATCGCCCGCGCGAAGCCTACGCGGGATTTCCCGCCGTCTCGAATCATCCCGACGACAGTATTCGCGAAGCGCAAGAGTACATGCAGCGCAAACTAAAGGCCGATGTAAACGTAGCCGACGCGGCGGATCACGTGGGCCTCAGTCGTCGTCAATTCACGCGCCGCTTCCTCAATGCCGTGGGCGATCATCCCCTGCAATACATTCAAAAACTAAAAGTGGAGCATGCGCGGGAACGCCTGGAACTTTCCGAGGCGCGTATCGACGCCATCGCCTTTGAAGTGGGCTATGAAAACATGGCCTCGTTTCGCAAGGTCTTCAAGGAACAGACCGGTATTTCCCCCTCGGAATATCGCCGACGCTTTCAGCGCTGACAAGAGACGCGAACGCGCCGGGCGCAAGTTTCACGCCGCCGTCAACGCTACGGGAACATACTTGTGAAAGGGTGTTTTCGCCAGGGTGTCGCAACTGTCCGCGCCGGTAAGCAAATTTACGAAGGGACCGTGCTCGCGCTCGGCGCCCTCTCCTTCCGCGGAATACATGAGGCCGTAGCCATTGGGCAGAGTGCACGTGCCCCGGCGACAGCCGTCATGGTATTCCACGAGCACTTCCAGTTCTCCGTGGGCCGAACGACAGCGCGCGCGGGCGCCGTCTTGTAGACCATAACGTTCCGCGTCCTCGGGGTGAATGTGCAGGGTTCCCTCGACATCGCTCTTACGCCAGCTCGGATCTCGAAAGATGGTATTGGCGCTGAAGGAGCGCCTCTCTCCCGCCATGAGGACCATGGGATATTCGCCTTCGCCTTCCGCCTGCGCGGACAAGCGCTCCGCTTCCAGGGCACGAAATTCCGCGAGCATCGGCTCCACGGCCAGATGAAACTTGCCGTCTTCGTGACTGAGCCAGCGCGGTCCGAAGTTTTCCGCGTATTCGCGCACCGTCGTCGTGACGGGGCCGGCGAGAATCGCGGCGAAGAGCGCGTCTCCCAGAGTGGCGTGTTCCCCCTCGGCGTGGCCGGCGGCGCGCACGGCCTTTTCATTGGCCGACGCGAACCGACGCGTCATCATGTACAGGGGCCCCAGTGCCAGGCGCGCGGGGCGATCCAGGTCGGGGAATTTTTTCTCATCCAGGGGCCGCATGGGTTTTTCTCCCATGGCCGTGACGATGCGCTCATAGATTTCGCACTCGGTCAAAGTGCCCGGCAAAGGCTCGAATAAGGGAGCGCGTAAATGGTAGTGATTGGCCGGGAAGCCGAAATTAAAGAACGTGGACTCGTATTTCTCATACTGGGACGCGGCCGGCAGGACATAGTGCGAATGCCGCGCGGTTTCGGTCATGGCCACGTCAATGGTAACCATCAAATCCAGTTTACCCGCGGCCCGGGACAAGGCGTGAGCATCCGCCGCGGAGTTCAAGGGATTGGCGCTGTCCACGAAGAGCCCGCGAATGCGTTCGGGATGATCGGTGTCGATTTCAGCCGGCAAGATATTAGGCGGATACAATCCGCCGATGGGCATCATGCCTGTCACCTTCGTGGCGAAAGTATATTCGCCGTTTTTGGCCGGTTCGGAATGATTGATGAGGGGCACCAGGGCGTCGTGAAACGTATTCGTGCCTTCACGCCCGAAACTGCCCGTGACCACAATCATTAGTTTTTCAAGATAACAGTTGAGCGTACTGTGGGGACTTTGCTCCAGACCCAGGTCGTGGCGAAAGGTGGTCTTGTCCGTTTCCTTGATCCACTTCGCGAGCAAGCGCAGGTCGTCCAGGGCCACGCCCGCGTGTTCGCAGTAGGTCTTCGCGTCGATGGAATCCAGGGCCGCCCGGACTTCATTCCAGCCGATAGTCCATTTTTCGATGAACGGGGCGTCGACGCCTCCGTCTTCGCTCAGGATCTTTAAGAGCGCGCCCAGCAGGAACGCATCGCGCCCGGGGCGAACCGCCAGGTGTATATCGGCCATCTGGGCCGTCTTCGTCCGTTTGGGATCGATCACCACCATGCGGCGATTGGGATCCCCGTGAATCGCCTTGAGTACCTTTCGCGCTTGCGGAAAGCCATGGGCCATCCAGGGATTGGTGCCCCAGAACACGGCCAGGTCCGCGTGCTCCAACTGGTCCGGCGTGAGATGCGCTTCCTGCTTACCGAAAATTTTACCGGCCACCCAGAAATCGCCCGTCTTCTCCTGCGCCAGCGCGCTGTAGAGATAACGCGTACCCATGGCCTTGCGAAGACTCGCCCCATGCAAACCCTGGAGATGATTGCCCTGTCCTCCGCCGCCGTAGTAAGCCAGCGTATGACCGCCATGGGTATCGCGAATCTCGACCAGCCTGGCGGCGATTTCACGCACGGCCGTGTCCCAATCAATTTTTTCAAAGGTGCCGTCCGGCCGGCGACGCAGGGGCGAGTCCAGACGCTGGTTATGATTCTGATAATGGTTCAATCGCCCGGCTTTCTGACAAATGTAGCCGCGACTGGCGGGGTGCTCACGGTCCGGTGAAATGACGACCATTTGTCCGTCCTCGACCGTAATGTTGAGTCCGCAATTGGAATCACAGAGAATACAGGCACTGCGCTTCTTTACCTTCATGCCCCGAAGATCACCGGAATCCTCGTGAATGTCAACAAAAATAGAACAGCCGGTCTATTAAAGTGGACAAATGGAACTATTCTGTTTTTTTAGCCCCATCATGCCCTTGAAACCTCGCGAGCGGATCCTCCAGGCCGCGGCGCTGCTCTTTTATCGGGACGGATACCGCAACACCGGGGTGCGCGAAATCCTGGCGGAATCCGGCGCGCACAAGGCCAGCTTTTACCGCCATTTTCCCGCGAAGGAGGATCTCGTTCGCGCGTATCTGGAATATCGCGGCGACGTGCTGGCCGAGGCCCTCCACGGCATGGCCGCGCGGGCGGCGGACGCGTCGCGATTTTTTCGCCTGTGGCAAAGCTACCTCTACCGAGCGGCGAAGGCGGGCGAACTCCACGGCTGCCCGCTGGCCAATTTGAACGCCGAGCTGGGCGCCGAGCGCCGTAATTTTCGGGATGCGATGACGGCCGTCGGCGATCGCTGGCATGGAATCATCCGAGACTTCTTGCGCCGGGAACAACGGGCGCGACGCATTCCCCGGCGCGTCGACGTGGAAAACGCGAGCCGCCTGGTGATGATGATCTACGAGGGGCACCTGCAGGCCTTCAGTCTGTACGGCGACGCTTCCTTGCTGCAAACCATGGCCGCCGATATGTCTCGAGCACTTACTTGAACTTCAATTCCGGCTTGCCTTTCGCGCGACGAAGTCTTACCCTGTTCCCATGAGCGCCGAGGCGATTGAAACCTATAAACAACTGCTTCAATATCGCCGGGGCCGCCGGATTCCGCCGGAGGCTGTTCCGGAAGAATACTTTCGCCTGCATTTATTCGAACGCGGTTCCGACGATCTGGAATTGAACGGGCGCTTCTATTCCGTGCTTTCACCTTCCCTCTTGTGTCTTTCAGAGCGAGACCAGGCGAAGTTCGCCTCCGACGATGCTCGCCTGCATGAAATTCGTTTTAAGCCGATCCTGATCAATGCTTCTTTCGATCTTAAGACTTTGCGGGGAAACGAAGATGAATTGAGGGAAACCCAGGGTCTGGACATCTACTGGCTGTATCCCTTCCTGCGCGAACACGGCCTGCGGCTGATTGGCCCGTCCACGGCCGGACGCCTGCTGGAGCTGATTGAATCCATGGCCCGGGAGTTGGAGGAGCAAAAGGGCGATTTCTGGCCCTGCCGTTCCCGTTCATTTTTCTACGACATCCTCAATATCGTAGCGCACATTCACGCGGAGCCGGAGCGCATCGAAGCCAGAAGTACCGACGAATCCCAGGGCGAAACGCGCAACATCATCGCCTATTTAAACGCGAACTACCACCACAAAATCACAATGGGAGATCTGACGGATTTCTTTTCCAGCAACCGAACCACCCTGACGGAAAAATTCCGCGAATCCATGGGCATGACGCCCATGAACTATTTGACCGACATTCGGATTCGCATGGCGTGCCTGCTTCTGCGGGACACCACCCTGCCCGTGCAGGAAATCATGGAACGCGTGGGTTACGAGGATACGACCCATTTCGGACGTACCTTTCGCGGACGAACGAACCTTACGCCCTCGAAATACAGGGAGGAATATCGCGCCTGAACCGCCGGGGAATCGCCTTCAAAACGACTCCCGCCCCGTCCTGACGATTCGCTGGTCATTCCTGTAAATCGGCTCTTCTCCCAAAAGTTCAAATGGCTATAATCACACCATGAATATCGAGAAAACAATTCCTCTGCTGGACGAAATCCTGAACGCCTATCGCGATTACATGGGCGCGAATTACGACGGCTATCGCAATCATTGCTATCGCATGCTTCATTTTTGCATGCAACTGCATCCGCCCACCGACGACGAACGCGAAAAGCTGATCATCGCCGCGGCCTTTCACGACATGGGCCTGTGGACGGAGAATACCGTCGACTACCTGCCGCCCTCCATGGTGCTGGCCCGAGAGTGGCTCAAGACGCGGGGCAAGGAAGCCTGGGCGGATGAAATCGCCGTGATGATCGACATGCACCATAAGTTTACGCCCTATCGCGGCGAATTCCCGCTCGTGGAAATTTTTCGTCGCGCGGACCTGGCGGACTTTTCCCTGGGCATGGTCAAGGGTGGAGTGCCCGGTGCCTTCGTTAAGAAAGTAAGGGCGGCCTTTCCCAACGCGGGATTTCACAAGACGCTGATGAAAATCGCCTTTAAATGGACCTTGCGCCACCCCTTGAACCCGGCGCCCATTATGAAGTGGTAAGGTCGTGCTCGAAAACATGCCCTGCTTCTTGAATCGGCCCGGGTTTCCTGGTTTACAATGAACCCGGGCTTTCGTTCGCTGATTTCCAATGGCGAAGAAATCGCGCTCCCAATCCAAAAAAGCAAAAACCACCGATAAACGGAAGGACCTGCGGCCTCGACGAAGCCCGGTTCAGGATCGCTCCCGCGAAACCATTGATCTTATCCTGAACGCGGCGGCCGAGCTACTCGAAAGCGGAGGAGCCGGCGCCGTGACGACCAATAAAATCGCCGAACGCGCCGGTCTGTCCGTGGGTTCCCTCTATCACTTCTTTAATAATAAACAGTCCATTCTCGCGGCGCTTTTCGAACGGCAACTGGGGCGATTCGACGAACGCGTGGTGCAACTATTCGCGCCGGAATTCGACGAGCTGCCGGTGAACGAATTCATCGACCGGGTCATGGACACCGTCGGGAACGCTTACCTGGAAACTCCCGCCCTGGCGATTTTGCTTATTACCATGCAGACCGATCCCGCGCTGGACAACATTTCCCTGGAAAACCGGGACCGGTTTGCCGGTTGGGTTCACGGCGTTCTGGCCCGGCGCATTCCTCATGCGCGCAAAACCGAACTCCAGGCGGCGGCGGTGGTCATCGTGGAGACCGTCAACGCGGTATTTCGCCGCTGGATGGCCATGCAAGACCGCCCGGCGGCCGCCCGGGCCCTGTTGAGCGAACTGAAACAAAACGTCAGCCTGTTCATGACTCATCGCTTCTCTTGAACCAAACCTTTTTTAGCTTGACTCCCAGCCTCACAAACCGAGCATTTGCTTAATTATACCGAGTAAAAGCTCGGTAAATGAAACGCAGGAGTATGTTCATGCCCGCTGAAGTTCGAGAGTACAAGACCCTGAAAGAGTTCTGGCCGTTCTATTTGACGGAACACGCGAATCGCACCAATCGCAATCTGCACGCGATAGGCTCGCTGCTGGTCATAGGCCTGATGATTACGTCCCTGGCGATGGGAAACTATTGGCTCTTGTTGGCCCTGCCCGTGGGAGGATACGGCTTCGCCTGGCTCGGCCATTACGTCTTCGAGAAGAATCGCCCCGCGACCTTCACATACCCGTTCATGTCCTTCGTATGCGATTGGATTATGCTCTATTACGTGCTCACCTTCCAGGTGGACGGTGAATTGGAAAAAGCACGCAAGGCCCTGGGAGCCTGACGGTATTTTTTCCTTGCGCTCTCGGGCTCTCACTCAATGATGCCCATTCTTTCTGATTCACCTGCCCAGGTGGCGGAATTGGTAGACGCGCTAGTTTCAGGTACTAGTAAGAGCAATCTTGTGGAGGTTCAAGTCCTCTCCTGGGCATAAGAAGAGACGGGGTTGAACCCAATCCCGCTCCGACCCCGTTCAC
>CAZGYS010000365.1:0-6774 GCA_964530305.1 uncultured Leptospiraceae bacterium | reverse complement strand
CTTCGGGCTGGTAGGAATTTTCGCCGCGATCCAGGCAGTCGCCTTCAGCGAAATCACCCTCTACATGCTGCCGGATGTTTTCGTCGTCGCGGTGCGCGGATTCATCTTCCCCATGCTGATCGGCTCCCTGCTTTTCTTCGTGGACAGGATTCTGGGCCCGGGCCCCTTCAAGCTCCTGCGATACATGTGGATCATCATGTACGCTTACGGCGTCTTCTTGCTGATCACGGTGTCCACGCCCGGCTTCTGGTTTCCCATGGTCGCCTTCCCGTTACTGGTCGTCCTTTTTTACCACATCGTCGCGCGCATCATCAAGGGTAATCGCGAAGCCCGCATCATTCTGGGCGGCCTGCTGCTCTATTCCCTGACGGCCTTGAATGATGTCCTGCTGAGCTTGCGAGTCCTGGCTGATTCCACCTACATCATGCACTGGGGCATCCTGTGTTTGATCCTGGCGCTGGCCATTACCCTGGTGCGACGCTTCGGCGCCAATGAGCAACGCTTGCTTGAATACAGCCGCGAACTGGAAGTCTTGAACCGCGCCTATGAACGCTTCGTGCCGGCCGAGTTTCTGGATCAACTGGGTAAGGAGAACATCACGGCGGTGGAGCTGGGAGACCAGGTCGAGAAAACCATGACCATTCTCTTCAGCGACATCCGTTCGTTTACTTCGCTTTCGGAAAGCATGTCGCCTTCCGATACCTTCGCCTTTATCAATGATTTTCTGGAACGCATGGGTCCGGTGATTCGTCGGCGCGGCGGCTTTATCGACAAGTACATCGGCGACGCCATCATGGCACTTTTTCCGGGCGCGCCCGACGACGCTTTGCTCGCGGCGGGGGACATGCTGGCGGAACTGGAAAAGATGAACCAGGCACGCGCCGAGCGCGGCGCGACGGCCATCGACATCGGCGTGGGAATCCACATGGGCAGCTTGATGCTGGGCACCATCGGCGAAGCCGAACGCATGGAAGGCACGGTCATCTCCGACTCGGTCAATCTGGCCAGTCGCCTGGAGGGCCTCACCAAGAAATTCGAACCGAAAGTTCTCATCAGTGAAGCCACCCGCGCGGCTCTGAAACATCCCGAACAATTTCGTCTAAATTATCTGGGAGAAGGACGAGTCAAGGGTAAGCAGGAAATCATCCGGGTCCACGGCCTGGAGAACCCGTGAAATTCCGACTCCGACGCCGCGGCTCCGATCATTATTGACTTGCGGCATTCACTCCCACGCGCGAAAATCGCGGTCCGGGCATGTTGCAGATAATCGAGAACATCCTGCTGGCTCTGTTGCCGGTGCCGCTGGTTTACCTTCTATACCGGCGTCACTTTAATCTGTATCGTCCCCGCATCACCGACCACCTGGAGGCCTTCCTGTACGGGGTGGCCCTGGCGGCGATTCTACTGCTCTTCGGTTATTACTTCTTTCAATGGCTGCCCCTGCGTAGCCCCGCCGCCATCGGTTTCATCAAGGCGGCCCTGCTGGAAAAGGCCGGGGCCTACATCATGATCTACTTTCTGGTGCGTCGCCTGGGAGAAAGACTCATGGTCATGGACGCCGTCATCGCCTCCATGATTCTCGGCATCGGTTTCTCCGCCGTGGAGAACATGTTCTACGCGGCCGACGCGGGCCCCCGCCTGATTGCCGTGCGACTTTTTTCCGCCGTGCTGCTGCATGCCTGCACCTGCGGCATGATCGGCTACTACCTGGCCCTGGCGCGATTCAATAACGCCACCCTGCCCCGGGTCTACTACATGGTGGTGGCGTTCCTCCTGCCCTATCTTCTGCACGGCTTCTTCGATACGGCGCTTCTGTCCGGCGGACGGACGGCCTACTTCATCGGCATCATCCTGGTGATCATGATCGTAACGCTGGAATACTTCGTGGCCCACGCCCAGACCATCCCCGGTCGGGAGGCGCTGGACGCCATGGACCTGCGCTACGAGGACTGGCTGGCCATTCAGCGGGAGCCTCAGTATGAACGCTGGATTCTGCGCTCCATGGGCACGGACAATTCCGAGCACACGCCCCTGTTGCGCTGGAACCCCGGACGCAGCCGGCTGACGGCGATGATCATTCTGGCGCTGGTGGCCATTGCGTTTATTCCCCTGAGCGATTGGACGCGCAAGTTGCTTCAACTGCCCATTTCGCCCTATGAAGCCACGACCCTGCTGTCCATTCTCCCCGCGGCCTACGCCCTCAACCTGCTGGCCGTGGGTTCGGTGAACCCGGCCTACTTTCGCAACAGCTTGATTCGCCTGCCCGTCATCGCGGACGCGAAAGTCCTGACGGACCAGGATACGGCGTTCGCCATCACTTACGACATCACCACGACGACCTGCCTGGTCAAGACCGTGGATGCGATTCCGGCGGGCACGCCCATCGAGGCGCGCTTTTCCATTCCGGGCGTGGAATCGCCCGTGCTCCACGGCGTCGTCGTCTGGGATAATCACGAAAACCCCAACCAGCCCAGCGGAACCGTGCTTTCGTTTCATCCGGGCACGCCGGGTTATTCGAAATTTCTCTTCCGCTATTATTTCTTTAAGCTTGTACGCGGTTTGATTTTTAATCTTCGCATTCCCGGCTTCGAGGGCCTGCGGCGACTCTTCGTGCGACCGGACTCGGTCATGCAGGATACGAAGCGCTTCGCGGCGGGCAAGGTTCTGTTCACCGAGGGCGAACCGGGCAATCACTTTTACATGATCCGCAAGGGCCAGGTGGAGCTGTATCACGAATCGCCCGAAGGCGAAATCAATCCCTTCGCCGTGCTCGGAGAGGGAGACATCTTCGGCGAAATGGCCATCGTGGGCAACCAGCCCCGCGCCGCCAGCGCTCGCTGCCAGACCGACTGCGAACTGGCCGTCGCCGACGACGACAACCTGGACGCGCTGATCGAAAGCAATCCGGACTTTACCCTGCGCCTGATTCGCAACCTGGCCAATCGCATGAAGTCGTCCGAGCAACGCATGGGCAATACCATCGCCTATCTCAAGGACGAAGCGGCCGACCGGGAGAAGCTCTTCTTTGCCGGTTTGAACCTGATGCTCATGGGCATGGGCTTCGAGGAGCAAGACGACGCCCTGGTCGTTCCCATGAATCGCGCGGACCTGCCCGAGCATTTCCAATCACACCCCGAGCTGACCCGTTCCCTGCTGACCTTTCTAATGCGCTTCGAGTCCATTCACGGCATGGACCATCCGGAGCTGGAACGTCTGCTTTCGTCCGAGGTCCTGGCTCTGGCGCGGAAACGATTGATGGTGGGGTTCAGGGAAGAAGGGTCGAAGGGTGGAACGGTCTAACGGTGAAACGGGTGAACGGTAGACGGTGAAACGGGGGACGGTCTATGGCTAAGGGTGAAACGGGTCGGCGCCCGAAAATTTCACCCCAAAACTCCTTCCGTGCCTTCGCACCTTCCGTGGCCAGGTTGAGACCCTTTCCTCCCTTAGACCGCTTCCACCCTCCCCCTCCCCAAAAAACTCCTTGCCAAAACAGGCCGCTTCTTATTTTATAACAATTGTTCGGTATAAATAAATCAAGACACCGGATGTCGGAGTTCCGACAAAATTGTTCATGGGAGACGGAATTATGGAAATGCTAGTACAGAATCAGTCCCGGGAGCCTCGAAAAGAGCCCGTAGGGGCCGCCTGGAAGAAATATGTTGGAGAAGTCGCCTGGCCGACAATAATGCTCACGGGGGCCGTTTTTGGGGCCTACATGGGCGTCCTATGGGCATCCGTGACCGGATTTTTACCCATGTGGGCCGGAATCGCCTTGAGCACCGGCCTGCTCTACATGATATTCACGCCCATGCATGAGGCGGCCCACGGGAACATCAAGGGTCGCAAGAAGTCGCTGTCCTGGCTCGAGACCTCCATCGGCTGGTTGTCGGCCTTCATGCTCTTCGCTCCCTACCCGGCCTTCAAGGTGCTGCACCTGCGCCACCACGCCGAGACAAATAATCCCACCGAGGATCCGGACAACTGGATTGCCTCCCGCAACCCGCTAATGCTCCTGTTCAAATGCCTGACCATCATGCCGGACTATTACTATCACTTCTTCGCCAAACCCTACAAGCAGGCGCGTGAAAAAATTCCCGCCGTGCTCGTGGGAGTCCTGGCGATTGCCGGCGCGTTCACCGCTCTGGGCATGAATTTCGGCTGGCACGTTCCGTTGCTGCTGTGGTTGCTGCCGGCGATTCTGGCGCTGGGCATTCTGGCGATTGTCTTCGATTGGATTCCGCACCACCCCCATCAAGAACGCGCGCGTTACCTGGATACCCGCGCCATCGTCATGCCGGGTCTGGAAACCTTGATGCTGGGCCAGAACTATCACCTGATGCACCATCTGTATCCGCCCATTCCGTTCTATCAATACGGCAAGGCCTTCCACGAAATGCGACCGTTGCTTGAGGAAAAAGGCGCTCCCATACTGGAGCCCCTCAAGAAAGCGCCCGTGCAACCCAGCACGGCCGAGGCCTGATTCACCGAACGTGGCTTGATGCGATGCGACGCGTCCACCGGGCGCGTCGTTTATTCGCCCGCGGGTTTGCCGCCGCCGATACCGAAAACCACCACGCCCTTCGCGCGCGTACAGACGCGACCCTTCTCGTCCATCACGTCCACTTCGCTGAAAACGCGATTCCCGCGTACGCGACGCACACGACTCCGCGCTTCCACGCGATCCCCCGCCAGCGGTCGCAACAGGCGCACGTCCACTCGCGCCGTGGCGATTTTCGGCCGGTCCAGAAAGGCGAACCCGGTCGTGCCCACCATGAGATCACACAGGCCGGAGATAATGGCCCCGTTGACGTTACGACCGCCCACGCCGCCGCGATGGAATTCGCGCACTTCGTCGATGTAGCCCCGGGGTTCGTGGGGGTTGTTCAGGTCCAGGGCGAAACCCATGACTTTTAGCTGAGGGCTCTCATTGAAAATTTTCTCCATGCGCAGATAGTGCATGGGATTCTCTACATCGAAGTCCCGAAACACTTGCTCAAGTTCGCTCAACGACACGTCCGACATGCGTCATTGCCGAATTCGTCGCCGGGGCAAGCAAGGAGATTTAAGGCGGAAATTTTCTTGAGTTTCCCGTCGGCGAGCCAAGCATGTGGACATGAAGCGTTCCATCATCGCGGGCATCGGCCACCACGTTCCCGAGCGAATCGTCTCGAACAAGGACCTGGAAAAAATCATGGATACCACGGACGAGTGGATCACGGAACGCACAGGCATCAAGGAACGACGCTGGTTCGACCCGGACAAGGACACCGTGGCCAACATGTCCACCCGGGCAAGCCGCATGGCCCTGGAGCGCGCCGGCATGGACGTGAAGGAAGTGGACTTCATCGTCTTCGCCACGATTACGCCCGACTACTTTTTCCCCGGCTCCGGCGTACTCATGCAAAGAGAACTGGGACTGGACGGCATCGGCGCGCTGGATATTCGCAATGCCTGCTCCGGTTTCGTCTACGGTTTATCCGTCGCCGATCAATTCATTCGCACGGGCATGTACAAGAACGTGCTGGTAGTGGGCGCGGAAATTCAATCCTCGGGCCTGGACGTCAGCACGCGGGGACGCAATACCGCCGTGATCTTCGGCGACGGCGCGGGGGCCGCGGTTCTGCGCGCGGCCGAGGAGGATTCGCCCGAGGCCGAAGCGAAACGAGGGATCCTGTCCACGCATCTGCACGCCGACGGCAACTACGCCGAGGAACTCTACATGAAGGATCCCGGCTCCAGTCGCAAGGAGCGCTTGACGAAGGAAATGCTCGAGGGCGATTCGGTGCGTCCGCACATGAACGGCAATGCCGTATTCAAACACGCCACGACGCGGTTTCAACAGGTCATCAAGGAAGCCCTGGATACCCATGGATTCTCGCCGCCGGATATCGACTTGCTGATTCCCCATCAGGCCAACATGCGCATCAGTGAATTCGTGCGCGCGAAACTCAAGCTGCCCGAGGAAAAAATCTACAACAATATCCAGCGCTACGGTAATACCACCGGCGCGTCCATTCCCATCGCCCTGTCCGAGGCCTGGGCGGAAGGGCGCGTCAAGCAAGGCGATTTATTGTGCCTGGCGGCCTTCGGCGCGGGCTTTACCTGGGCGTCGGCTCTCATCCGCTGGTAGCGCGGGTTCGCCGGCAAGACCAACCAACCGTCATGAACGACATCGCCTCCACGCCTCCGTCTTTTCGCCTTGAGGACGCCCGCATATTTCTGGCGCGCGAATCAAAGCTTGAAGACCGAGAAACATGTCGCCGCGTTGTCCACGTAACGAAAACCGGCCGCCAATCGCCCTTCAAGGCCCCCGCGCTGGTGTTCCTGGGTTCCCATGTGGATGTCGCCCGCGTATTCCCGACCTCGACCGCCTTGCGGGGAATCGCGCTGTCCTTCACCGACGACTTCTTTTGTCGGAACGAACGGGAGCGAACCCTGCTGACGAACGGCGGCTTGTTCCTGGACGATCCCGTGCACCGAGAGTTGAAGCCGGCCGACGCCGCGGACGTGCGCGATCTGCTGAAACTCATGGAACGCGAATTTCGGGGCGACGGCCCGCGACGCGCCGACTTACTGCGAACCTACTTGAACGCCCTGCTTCTGAAGACCGCGCGTCCGCCGGACGACCTTTCACCCGACGGGAAACGTTTGAACGATTTTCATGAGCTCGTGGAGCGGAATTTTCGCGGCAAGCATCGCGTCTCGGACTACGCTCACATGCTCTTCGTATCCGGCAAATGCCTGAACGAATTGACGCGCAAACACCTGGGCAAG
>CAZGYS010000364.1:0-6813 GCA_964530305.1 uncultured Leptospiraceae bacterium | reverse complement strand
CCACCATCGGCATGGCCGTGATGGCCCTCCAGTACGACTCCCATGTAAAGCCCGGCGTACGCGGCCTGCTGAACATGACGGCGCGAAACCTGGGGTTTCTGTCTCCCTGGTTCATGCTCCTGCTGTTTGGTTTCTTGCCGGACATGGAAAATGAAACGCTGCAACTCATTCTGGGCCTGGTTCTAGTGGTTGCCCTGATCCTGTTGCCGCTCTTTCAAATAATCGGCGGCCTGTTCGTGTTCGGACCGACGCGCCGGACTCTGCAGGATCGAATTACGGGTTCGCGAGTCGTGTATATCGGGCGGCCGTAGCGAGAGGGATGCTGCTCGGCATCCCTCTCGCGCTCTCCCTGCGCGCCCGCGAAGGTTCGCCCTCCGTGGCTCACATTCGCGGGAGGTACGCGGACATTCGTGTCCGCGTTGACGCTTCGGCAACTCGAACGTTCGTCCCAATTGGGACTTGCTCTTTCGACCCGTGCTCGGCGAGAAGAATCGGTCGGCACTCTCGGACTCGAACTCGGAATTCCACGCCCGCGATTTTGTCCCGGACGACCGTGCCGTCCGGCCGGACCAGCTCGAGCTCCATGCCGACGTTTACATTGTGGTCCCGCGCGAAGCCCGGCACGAGAACCAGACCGCGGTTCGTAATTTGAAAAGTATCTTCTACTCTGAACTCGGGCATGGCACCCGCGCGAATTACTTCACGTCCGGATAGAAAGGCTTCAGAGCGCCGATGACTTCCTCGATTTCCGCGTCGGTCATGTAGGGAAAGAGCGGCAGATTCAAAATGGAAGCCGCCAGTTCACGGGCCTTTTCGCCGCCGAACTGGGCGCCGGTGATTCCTTGCGCGCCTTTTTGATCGGACATGGCGCCGGGATAGACCATGCCGAAGCCTATGCCCTGCTCCTTGAACGCGGCGACGATCTTTTCGCGCACGGCGTTTTCGTGGAGGGTTGCGTTGAGGTAACCGTTTTCAATATAACCGGCGGGAGGGGCGATGCACTTGATCCCGGCGGGCGCCAGACGCTCGCGATAAATTTCCGCCGTCTTGCGACGACTGTTCAGGCGATCCTCTAGATGCGGCAGCGACAGATTCAAGAACGCGGCCTGGAAGGTATCCATGCGCGAATTCCAACCCACCGAGCCGTGGCCGTAGTGTTGTTCGCGACCGTGGTTGCCCAGGGAACGCACGCGTTCCGCCAGTTCCGCATCGCTGGTCAGCACCGCGCCCGCGTCACCGGCCGCGCCGAAGACTTTCGCGGGATAAAATGAAATCGTGGAAATGAGGGCGTCCTTGTAGATGGAATCGCCGTTGATTTTACAACCGTAGGCCTGCGCGCCGTCCTCGATGAGCTTGATGCCCTTGTCCTTACAATAGGAACGGAAGTCTCCCAGGCGAGCACTGGCCCAACCGTAGAGATGCACGAGCATGGCCGCGGCGGGCTTAATTTCCTCGCAGGCTTTCGTGAAGACATCGAAGTCCATTTGCAGGTCGGTCAGGTCGATGTCGACCGTGCAGGGTACGGCGCCCACGTTTACCACGGCTTCGTAGGTGGCCCAGAACGTGGCGTCGGGAATGAGAACCTTATCTCCCGGACCTACGCCGGCCGCGCGGAGAGCCAGTTGGAGCGCATCCGTGCCGTTCGCGCAACTAATGGCGAAACCGACCTGATTATCGGATGACAGGGATTTTTCGAGATTTGAGACTTCATCGCCGCCGATGAAGCGGGCGCCGGCGGAGAGGTCGGCGACTTTGGCGTTCCATTTATCTAAGAAACCGGATTCAAAACGTTTGAGGTCAATAAAAGGTACGGGCATTCAGGACGACTAAAAGATCTTCTTCGCCTCGTCAAGCGTATCGTATATATCCATCTGGGGAGGGAGGTCCATGAGATTGAAGATATTATACAAGAAGGGATGCACGCCGCCGATGACGATCTTGCCGCTGTTTTCTTTTACCCGATGAAAAATGGAGAAGAGCATGGCCACGCCGGAGGAATTGACGTATTCGAGCTTGGACAGGTCGAGGATGAGGTTGTAGTTGTCGGCTTCGAAGATACGATAGATTTTGCGATTCACATTAAATGAATTACTATTGGTAATCTTCCCCTCGAACTGGATGATCTCGGTAGGTTTCCCGTTTACCTTTTCCGTTACCTGCAGTAGTCGAAGATCCTGGAAATCAAGAGTCGTCATTGCCGTGCCGTTTGGCAGTATGTCGCGATTTATCTCCAGAGCACAACTCGTTTTATCTTCCCCGGTCTGGTCGGATAGGGCCTCTGATTTCAATGCCGTGGCTGCCATAGTCTTCCTCGCTCCGTGTCCTTGCCGAATTAGACGAAATTACCTGCTCCGAGCGTGAAGTTGTTTATGTTTTTTCAGTGTTATGATGGGGCGATTTGACCTACTTCCCTTGTACAATCCTAACACGGATTTCATCTCGCCAGGCCCCTCCTCGAATGATTCCCCGGGCGATTTCCCGGATTCGGCCCCGATTTCCGGAGATTTCCCCCGCATAAGTCCAGTATTTACGCCGGTGGGGTGCCTTGAGACCAGCCCGAAAATCGCCCTGGGCGGGGGCGAGATCGGAATCGGCATCATTTTCATCAGTTCGAGCTTCCAGGCGCGCCTGCTCCATTTGTCGGAGTTCCGACAAGAAATCCATGGGCAGTTCGTACGTGACCAGTTCCTCGCCGGGACCGACATCGATGAACAGGTCCAGGTGCGCCGAGCCGTCTTCCAGATCGTGGCGGACCAGTCGGAAGGAAAAATCGCCGGGGGCCATGCGGGGATCCGAACCCATGGGTCGGACGAGTCAATCGCCAAAATCAAAAAGCGGCCGGCCGAAAAAGAGCGGCCTGGGAATCCTGGCTCGACATGTTCATTTACAAGCGCTGTGAATTCCTACCGGACCGCCCGAACTTCGTGGTGATTCCCGACGACGCTCGCGTGGAGCTGATGCGACTGCCGGACGACCTGTGTGAAAAGCACGGCGACGACTTCGAGGAAATCGAGGAGCTGCGCGGGTTCGCCCTGGACGGCCGACGCGTGGTCATGACCGGCGAAAGTTTCGACATCGAGGGTTCCGGAACGAGGGACGCCATGCTGATCGAATTCACGACGGCGCCATTGTATGAGGAAGTCCTGGGAGAGTATCGCGTAGCGGACATCGCCGAACAGGCGGAGTACGCCATGGACGGATTCGTTTTGCGCAAGCGCGATGAGTGGATCTTCTTCAGTCTCTATGATCCCGAAAACATGAACGAAGCGGCCCAGTGGGATGAAATCACCAATGTGGAAGGCTTTAATTTCGAGCCGGACGAGGTTTCATTCGGCGAACCATTTCGCTTTTTCTCCGACAAGACGGCGGTGGAAAAGTACTTCGTAGCCGGAAAAGTATAACGGCTTGTTGAGGCGGGCCGGCAAGCGGACTTGCTCGTTATTACTTGCGCGTCACTGAAAGTCGTGGGGTTCCCAGCGCCAGACACGTTCCACCGGCGCGGGCGTGTACGAACATTTTCCGCCGGCGCACTCCGCGATAATTTCTTTTTCGCGTACGCGAAAGCGATACAAGGGTTTCTTGATCGGATCGCAAGCACGCCCCACGCACGCCAGGACCACATCGCCCCGAACTTTCCAGCGCCCCCGCTCCGGCCGCGCGTGACAATCGAAGGAATTATGAAAGCGACCGTCGGGATCGAAGGCTTGTGAGCCGCACACGAAACAGCCTTCGCCCAGGCAGCCGGCCTTGAAATTTCGAAAGAGGTTCGGCGTGATTTCGATCAGGGCCGGTTCCAACAGCCAGGTATAGGTCCAGCCTTCGTAAGTCGTCTTCGGCATTTTCAAGACGCTCATGGGACTCCAGGAAATGAAAGCCGCCCGACCTTTCTTGCCGTCTCGCTTGATCGTCCCATTGCGCGTCCGCAGCAGGCGCACGTGAACGCGAAACGGAAGTTTCACGAGCACGCTCGCGTCTTTGTCGGGCCCACTCATGAGTTTCAAACCGCCGGAAGACGCAACCCGGCGAAACGTATTATCAGGGTACTTCGTTTCGGCATTGGGATCCGCGCAAAACAGTCCGCCCGCGATAAGGCTCAAGGCGATTAATACAATGCGAACGGCCATGGGGCGATTGTATGCCGCGGCATGCATCGCGTCCAGCCGGAAAAGCCCCGGCGCAATCCCACGTCGGTCGTCCCGAATGCGACTCGGCCGCGTTCGACATTCAGCGTCTTCTTCTTTGTCCCCGCGAGGGTGGGAATTCCTTACGCTGGCGTTTCTGGCCCGTGAATTTAAAATACTTGCGGTCCATGAAATCCAGAGTCGTACGTCCCGTAAGTATGGAAAATCGACGGCAACCCTCGATGTACCGGCAACCGGGCCAGTGGGCGAATTCGCCCTCATTCCGAACGGTAATCGAATGCCATGGCGCCCATTTCCTACCCGGGAGCCGACGCTTCAACGCTCGGTTCAAGGCCTTCATCGCGGGCTCCGTATCCACGACCCCGAAAGTAAGTGAATAAACCCGATAGCGATCATGAAAAAGAATTGCATGTCTCAACTTTGCCGGCACGCCGGAGCACTCAAGCCCCGTATAAGAATTTTTCTTCGCGTTCTTAATGATGGTTTTACATTTCGCCTGTTCCAGCGCGGGGCGCACTTCGCGCACCGGCATCCCAAGATATAGAGGACCATAACCATAGTCCCTCTCATTTTCGGGGCCGGCGCCGACTTCGCCGGTCAAAAGTATGAGCGGCAACAAATAGTAGAGCGCAGGCGATGGGATTGCTCGGCCCATCAGAGTTCGTCTTCGATGCGAATGTGAATGGTGGGTTCCAGCGTCTGAGGCAGCTCGTCGATTTCGCGTACGGCTTTCATGAGGCGATTTTCGTCGGCCATGTGCGTAAGCAGAACCATGTCCACCGGCTCGGCGCCTTCCTGCTGGTGGAAGGAGGCGATGGAAACCTGGTTCTCCGCCAGGATGCGCGAAATCTCGGCCAGCACGCCGGGTTGGTCCACGGTCTGGAAGCGAAGATAATAGCGATAGGAATAGTCGACGGCGAACTCGGCGCGTTTCTCCAGCGGCATCCAGGTCTCGGGTACGGAACCCAGGCGCCTGGCGATGGCCGTGACGTCGCTGATGACGGCGGCGGCCGTGGCATCTCCCCCCGCTCCGGAACCCATGATCATGCTGGGTCCCGAAAACGAAGTATCAAAGAAGACCGCGTTCTTTTCCGCGGTAACGGACGCGAGAATATGTTCGCGATGGATCATGGCCGGGTGCACGCGCAGAAAGAGCTTGCCGTCCTTTTCCCGGCGCGCCACGCCCAGCAGGCGAATGACCCAGCCCATGCTGGCGGCGATTTCCAGATCCACGCGACGGATATTGGCAATGCCCTCACAGCCCACGTCTTCTTCGCCGACGTAGGTATCGAAACACAGCCCGGCCAGCAAGGCCAGCTTCTGGGCCGCGTCATTGCCGTTGACGTCGAAGGCCGGATCCGCCTCGGCGAAACCCAGGTCTTGAGCCAGCTTCAGGGCGTCCCCGTAATCCATGTGCTCATCCTGCATCTTCGTAATGATGAAGTTGCAGGTGCCGTTCAGGATGCCGTAGAGGGCGTGGATTTCATCCGCCACCAGTCCGCGGCGGGTATTCTTGATGACGGGCAGCGCTCCGGCCACGGCGGCCTCAAAGCCCACTTCCTTGCCGGCTTCCCGGGCCGTCTGAAAAATCTCCCGCCCGGAGTTGGCCAGCAGGGCCTTGTTGGCCGTGACCACGTTCTTCCCTTTTTCCAGAGCCTTCTTTATATAGGTTCCGGCCGGTTCCAGCCCGCCGATGAGCTCCAGGATGATGTCGATTTCGGGATCATCGGTCAGCAGGGCGATATCATCCGAGGCCGGGATGTCTCCCAGCACGTCAGCTTTCTTTTGCCAGCTCCGATCCACGACGCCCTTGACCCGGAATTCCAGGCCGGTTCTTGCGGACAGCTCCGTGCGCCGCTCGTTGAGAATTTTGATGACGGAGCGCCCGACGGTGCCGGCTCCGATGATGCCAAGATTGATGACTTTCACTTATCGATGAATGGAAAAAGGGAATATTGATGATTTGAAATTGAACCGGGTAAGTTCAGTGCGGCGCGTGCTCCCTCGTTTGAAGCGCGATTTCAGGAAAAGAATCTACTGAAAAAACCTTTTATGCCGCCCGAGCCCGAACCTTCGGCCGGTCGGGACGCCGAGGACTGTGCCTGGCCTTGAGCGGGAGGCTGTTGAAATACGGGTTTATTGTTGGAACCCCGTCCTCCCCGACGACCGGGCAGGCCTTTCAGTAATTCCTCCAGGCGCTTCTGGGCCGCTTTCGAATTACGGACGTACGCTACCTGGGAGGGCGGCGCCGACTCGGGGTAGCGGTGGATATTCAAGAGCTCGATATCATCCAGCCTTTGCTCCTGGGCTCGCTTTGCCATGCACAAAGGAAACGCGCGGCCCGGCCGGTACGTCAAGCAGTGTTTTTTAATTCCATGGAAGCATTTTGAAGGCCCGGCCGGGTTCCGGCTTGACGCCCCGAAAGGCCGAATAGATATTCAGATAGTTACTCAATCGTCGGCGAGCCGCTACAAATAAAAAAGTATCCCCAAAAGGATCTCGAAAACACATACAAAACGGCTCCCGGGTCCAGGCCGTCGGCCTAACGGTACCGCGATTGGGTACGGGGTAACAGACGAAGTAGAATCGAAGTGAAGATTGAAAGCACCATAACAGGAGAGTAAATATCATGATCGATTTCAAGCGCAAGCTGCTCGGCTCGCGTATCGTC
>CAZGYS010000363.1:0-6815 GCA_964530305.1 uncultured Leptospiraceae bacterium | reverse complement strand
CATGGTTCGCATGCCGTCTTTCAGGGCCTGTTTACGGATATCGTCCAGTTCAGCGGCCTGAAGCAGAGCAGGCGCCGCCACCGACAGCATGAGCATCATGATGTATCGTGGATGATAAATGAAAAATCGCATGCGGTCTCGTCCCCTTCCTTCCGAAGTATCGGAAGTATATTCGAAAAATAAAGGGTTTGCAACCGGGGAAAGTGCTTTACCAGGCAATCGGCGCGATTTTTTATTCACTCCCCCATGCTTTCCAATGTAGATATATTAAAGTGCATCGATGACGGGCTGCTGATAATCGAGCCCTACTCGGACAAACAAATCCGCGCGGCGGGCGTAACCCTGCACCTGGGCGAAAACCTGCTCAAGCCGCTGCCGGGCGCCGTCGTGGACGCAAAGAAAGGCACCCTGCCCGAATATCGCGAAATCAAAATCACCGACGACGAACCCTATGCCTTGCAACCGCAGGAATTTCTACTGGGGCATACTTTCGAAATCATTACGGTGAGTCCCACGCTGGGGTTTTTTATCGAAGGCCGCTCGACCCTGGCGCGGGTGGGCCTCACCATCGTCAAGACGGCCATGTTCGTGGAACCCGGCCATACGAAGCGCGCCATCACGCTTGAGCTGGCCAATCACGGTCCCAATCCGATTATGCTCTACCCCCATATGAAAATCGCTCGGGTAGCGCTACACGAATTGAAATCGCCCAGTACGCAACCCTATGACGACAATGGGAAGTACCGGGAACAGACCTCGGTGGGTCGCCCCATGTTTCGCAATGAGTTTCGGGTCGTGGACTAAGAGAACACGAATTTAGACTAATAGCGCGAAGAGCACGAATGATTTTGGAGGCAATAGCCCTTCCGTGCTTTTCAGTGGATTCAGTGGCCCATTACCAGGAATCGACCATTCGCTTCTTCTTTTCGCGCAAGCCCGGCGATCGGGGCGGCAGCGAATGCAGACCGCGCAAGATCCAATCGCGCGTAGCGGCGGGATCGATGACGTCGTCGATTTCCAGAAAAGACGCCATGTTCAGAGCCTTGCCGTGTTCGTATAACTCGGCCACCAGCTTTTCAAAATGAGCTCGGCGCTCCTTCCAATCCTTGATCTCGGCCAGTTCCTTGGCGAACCCCGTCTCCACGGCGCCTTCCAGGCCCATGGCTCCGAATTCGCCCGTGGGCCAGGCAATGGTAAACACCGACGAATGAAAACCGCCGCCGGCCATGGCCATGGCTCCCAGACCGTACCCCTTGCGCAGAACGACGGTGAATATGGGAATGTCGACGCTCGCCCCATTAATAAACAGACGCGAAGCATGGCGCACCAGCGCGCGCTTCTCCGCCTCCGGCCCCACCATGATTCCCGGCGTATCGCACAGGGAAAGCAGCGGTAAATCAAAGGCGTCACAAAGCTGCATGAAGCGCGAAGCCTTGTCCGCGCCGTCCGCGTCGATGGCTCCCGCCATGTAGCCCGGATTATTGGCCATCAAACCCATGGGACGACCGCCCACGCGAATCAGAGCCGTAATCATCCCGGGCGCGAAACTCTTTCTAAGTTCAAGGACGCTGCCCGTGTCCGCCAGTAGTTCAATGGCTTCCCGGGTATCGTATGCGCGCAGGCGATTCTCCGGAACAACGCGACGCAACAGATTCTGATCCGCGCAACTAAAATCCTTCACGGGGCCCTGAAAGTATGAGAGCGCCTGTTTCGCCGCGGCGACGGCTGCCCCTTCGTCGGCCACGACCAGATCCACCACGCCGTTTTCGGCCTGAACGGACATGGGGCCTACTTCCTCCGCGCGAAAATTACCCAGGCCGCCGCCCTTGATCATGACCGGCCCGCCCATGCCCATGGTGGCGTCTTCCGTAGCGATGATGATGTCGCTGCATCCGGCCAGCGCCGCGTTCCCCGCGAAGCAGCGCCCCGAAACCACGGCGATGCGCGGCACCAGCCCGCTCAAGCCCGCGTAGGCCTGAAAGGTATGCAGGTCCAGCCCGGCCACCACGGCTACGTCCACGTCTCCCGGACGACCGCCGCCGCCTTCGGCGAAAACCACCAGCGGCAGGCGTTGCGCGGCCGCGACGCCCAGCAAACGGTCCGTCTTCTTGTGATTCATGGCCCCCTGGGTTCCGGCGAAAACCGTATAGTCATAGGACATGACGGCGCAGCGGGAATGCTCGGGCGCGAAAAGATTGCCGTTTACGGAAGCCAACCCCGCCACCAGGCCGTCGGCCGGGCTTAACTTAATGAGTTCCTCCACCGTCCGCCGTCGACGCTGAGCCGCGAGAGCCAGTCCGCCGTATTCGGCGAAGGAGTCGGCATCACACAGATCGGTGATGTTTTCCCGGGCCGTTCTCTGCCCGCGCTTGTGACGCTTGGCGACGGCTCGCGGGCGAGCTTCGTCCAGGGTGGCGGCCTTCCGATCCAGGACTTCTTGTAAGTCCGCGCGAATCGCCCCGGGATCTTGTTCGTCCGCGCGGCTCTCGGTTTCCGCGCGAACATCCGCCGGCTGAATAAACAAAATCGCCTGGCCCTCGCGCACGGTACCGCCCTCTTCCACGGGTATCCCGGCCACGTACCCGCTCATGGGCGCCGCAATCACGTGCTCCATCTTCATGGCGTCGAGAATCGCCAGGGTCGCGCCGGCCTCCACCCCATCGCCTTCGCTTACCTCCAGCTTGAAGACTCGCCCCCGCATGGGCGCGTGAACAACCTGGGCGCCGGGTGGCACGACAATCGCCCGCGCGGGAGCCTCTGAATCGGCCGCGGCCTTTGCGTCGGTATTGTCCGAATCGCCCCCGCTGAACGACAAACGGCGATGCTCCCGGGGAGTCGTCAGGGCCGCCATGTTTTCATCGACATAGCGCGTGTGCCATTGTTCCGGCCCCATGTCGGTTTGCCCCATGACATTACGATGAAAATCCAGGTTAACGCCCGGGCCTTCAATGCGAAACTCCAGCGCCGCGCGATAGGCCCGCGCGCGAACGTCGGCGAACCTGGACGACGGCGAATAAACGATCAACTTCGCCAACAGCGAATCGAAATTGGGATTGGGGGCATATCCGGCGTAGGCGAAGGTATCCACGCGGATACCGGGACCGAAAGGCGGCTCGAACACGCCCAGGACTTCCTCCGACGCGGACGCTTCTCCGGAGGCGTTCATGGTTTCCGCGTTGACGCGCATCTGAACGGCAAAACCGCGGGAGGGAGGCGTTTGCTCCAGACCCAGATCCGCGAGACTTTCGCCCCCGGCCACGCGAATTTGAGCGGCCACGAGATCCGTGCCCGTAATTTCCTCGGTGATGGTATGTTCCACCTGCAGACGCGGGTTCGCTTCCATGAAGACGAAATCGCCGCGTGGATCCACCAGGAATTCGAACGTTCCCGGGCCGCGATAAGCAACGTCCCGGGCCATATCCAGCGCCGCCTGGAATAATTTTTCCCGCGTGTTCGCGGCCAGCTCCGGCGCCGGCGCGATTTCCACCAGTTTCTGATTACGTCGCTGTAAGGTACAATCGCGCTCCCAGAGATGAATGACATTGCCCCGGGCGTCTCCAAGCACCTGAACTTCCACGTGGCGCACCCGGGGCATGAAGCGCTCGACATAGAGCTCATCGCGCCCGAAAGCTGCTCGAGCCTCGGACGCGCAACGTTCGAAGGCGGGCGCCAGCTCATGGATTTCGCGAACGATGCGCATGCCCCGACCACCTCCGCCGGCCAGGGCCTTGATCATGATCCCGTCCCCGTTTTCGTTTTCCTCAAAAAACGCTCGAGCCTGTTCCAGGGTCACCGCGCCGGAAGTGCCGGCCGCCAGGGGGATGTTCAGTTTGCGGGCGATTTCGCGCGTGGCGATTTTGTCTCCCAGTAGTCGCAGGGTCTTCGCGTCCGGGCCGATGAAGACAATCCCCGCGCGGCCGCATTGTTCGGCGAAATCAGCGTTTTCGCTTAGAAACCCGTAACCGGGATGAATGGAATCGCACCGGTTTTCCCGCGCCAGGCGAATCAGGTTTTCTCCGTTCAGATAGGCTCGGGCACCGACGTCGTCCAGGGCCAGGGCGTGGTCCGCCATGAGGCGATGGCGCGACGTCTCGTCGTCCTTTGAATAAACGGCGGTCGAGGCAATACCCAGCTCGGCGGCGGTCCGCGCGACGCGCACCGCGATTTCGCCTCGATTGGCGATGAGAATGTTCTTAATTTTCATTGTTTCCAGACCTGACTGACGCCTCGCCAGTCGTCGGGCGGCGGGCTTTCCATGAAGTTTTCGCAGCGTTCCACGTATATGCGCGCAACGCGATCATCCGGGCTATGATTCAACAGCTCGCGAAAGTCGCGCAGGGCGTCCGAGAAATCCCGCGCCTTGAACTTATAAAGGGCCGTTAGATGTTGTTCCAGCAGGGCTTTCTTTCGCGCCTTCACGTCCTCCGGATCCGCGTCAAAGGATTCGAACAGTACGACGGGTTCGTTCTTGCCCTGCACCTTTACACTGTCGATTTCCCGAATGAGAAAGCCGTCCTCGCTTTGCGCTTCCTTGTATACCGCGTCGGACATCAGAATGGGCGTCTGGTAAAACTTCGTGGCGCCTTCCAATCGCGACGCCAAATTCACCGTATCCCCGACCACCGTCGTATCCAGACGGTCGGGCGAACCCACGGTGCCCAGCATGAGCTCGCCGCGATGCAAGCCCATACCCATCTTCAGACTGCGCCAGATAGGGTCTTCGCCCGTGCGATTCAATTCCTCGGCCTTTTCAATCATCTCGACGGCGGCTCGAATGGCCGCCGAAGACGGGCCCGGGAACAAAGCCATGATGGCATCGCCGATGAACTTATCAATAAATCCGCCGTGCTTCTGGATAATGGGTTCCATGCGCGCCAGGTAGACGTTCAGGAAATGAAAGATTTCCTCGGAGGTTCTTTGTTCGGACAGACTCGTAAAACCGCGGATGTCCGTAAACAAGACGGTCATTTCCTTGCTTACGGCATCGCCGTGCGTTATATCGCTTACGCTTTCCTTACCCAGATAGTTCAGGAACTGACGCGGCACGAAGCGCGAAAACGATTCGGCCATCTTTTGCTGAGTTTCGCGCGCGATGCGCTCTTGAGTCAGTTTTTCTTGCTGGGCCTTTTCGCTTTCGGCCTTCAAGGTGTTGATGCGATTTCCCAGGCCTAAACTTAAAAGAACCGTCTCCAGGGCCGCGCCCAGGAACTGACTGTATTCGCTGATATAACTACCGGGAATCAAATTCAGATTGGCCAGGATGTACATCATCAAGCCCAGCACCAGCAAACCCCAGGCCAACAGAAAGTAGCGCGCGGGGCGATACCCCTGACGAAGGCACACGATGCCGGCCGCAATCATCAAAACGATGGCGAACATGGGAATGATGTTTACGGCATAGAGAATAAAAATTTGGGGCAATGGAAACATGAGCACCAGCATGGCGCCCGTCCCGATCATGGTAATTCGCGTAAGGCCGTACAGCCGGGGCGTGTGTTTTTCCAGCAACAGATAGTTGGAGCTGAACTTCAAGGCGAAGAGCGTCGCGAAGAAACTAAACCACTGAGTAATGTATCGCATAATGAGTTCCGGCAGGACGTCGAAACTCCGCAGATAGCCGCTGGCCCCCAGCAGAAAAACCGCGTAACCGGCGATGTAGAGCACATAGTAAAGATAGGCGCGGTCACGAATGGAGATGAACAGAAACAAATTGTAGAAGACCATGACGACGATGACGCCGAAAAACATTCCGAAGCCATAGCTGCGCCAGCCGTCTTGAAGATTGAAATGACTTCGACTCCAGACACTGAAGGGCAAACTGATGGGAGTCGTGGAGCGAACCTTGATGTAATAAACGGAAGAAGCTCGGTCGCTCTCCAGTCGAAACAGGAAATTGCGGTGAGTCAGATCTCCCCGGGGCCGGGTAGAGGCGAAACCCGCTTCCTGGGCGGTGAAATCGCCATTGGGAGTTTGCGTGTAAAGAGTGATATAGGAAATAAAAGTTCGCGTGCACTCCAGAAGCCAGGCGATTCTTTCGCGCCGACCTTCCTCGGCGATGTCGATGCGGAATCGCAGCCAGATGGTGGAACTGGTGATTCCGAAGTTCGGCTGCCCGACTCGATTGCGCTTGAACTTGATGCGGTCGCCTCCCCGGGCGATGTTCTCCACCGTCAGCTTGCCCGACGGATCAACGAAGTACTCCAGATTGCGGCCGATGAAAACGCGCTTCGTTTTTGCGTCCAATTGAATCGGTCGCTCAATGGGGGCGGCGTCCGCGGGTTCCGCCCAGCCGCCGACAGCCAGAAAGAAACTCACGGCGAGCGGAGCGCCTATTTTCAAGCCCATAAATCGCATCAGTTCATACTGACGATGCCAGGCTCGGCAAGGCAACAATAAATCCAGCGGCGGGCGGACTCCAATCAAAGAGCACGACAAACCGGGGAACGAATCAGTCATGTCGATGGAATACACGCGTGCGCGAAAATTTACTTGACGGGTCCGCGAGCCGCCCCGCGTCGCGAAGTATCCATCACGAAGAAGTCAACTTACGAAATCAATCCAACAAAGCGTTGGCGGGGTTCCAGGGGATCCGCGTGCGGCGGGTCGCAACCCCTACCTCGATGCCCCGAATCTCGTGCGAGTGGAGAATTACCCTCCGTCGACGACCCGAGTCTCCTCCGGGTAATTCTCCACTCACTTTCAGTTCTAATGAAAATGTAATTTCTCTAAATTAAAGAGTCTGGATTTTTAACGGCACGCGTGCTGGATAAATATCACTTGACTAGCCTGTAAACTGCCTACGTCGTGTAGTATCA
>CAZGYS010000362.1:0-6817 GCA_964530305.1 uncultured Leptospiraceae bacterium | reverse complement strand
GTCTTCGCCATTATCGGTTCGGTGGCCGCGTCGGGCGGCTACTACATTGCCGCGGCGGCCAATCGCATCTACGGCGCCGAAACCAGCATCACCGGCTCCATCGGCGCCGTTTCCATGCATCCCAATTTCGCCGGGCTGTATCGGAAGCTGGGCGTGAATCGCCATCGCATCGGTTTCGGCGAAACCCACGACGTGTTCTCCGAATCCAAACCCCTGAAACCCGCGTCCCGGACCATGATGAAAAAACACGTGCAGGCCGGGTATCGTATGTTCGTGGACCGCGTCGCCCGGGGCCGAGGCATCGATCCGGCCGCCGTGGAAAAGCTGGGCGGGGGTCGCGTCTGGTCCGGCGAAAAATTCCTGCGCGAAGGCATGCTGGATCGCCGCGGCGATATCCTCCAGGCCATGCAGGATTTCAAAAAGGAAGCCGGCTATCCCGAATGGACCGAGTTTCGCCTGAACCTGTACCCGGAAATCAAGACCGACCTGCGGCTCTTCGCCGATCGCCTCACGCCTTGGGGCGCCGCGAAGGCGAAAGCGCGCGTATCCCGAGGACCGGCCGGCGCGTTGGGCGACCTGGCGGAACTCCTGGAGTCCGTGAGCAGGGAAAGTCCGCCGCTGCTGTACTACTTGCCGCCGCGCCTGGCCCTTCGCGGGCTGCTGTAATTCCGGCCATGAAACGAACCCTGCGCATGCTCCTCATGATCGGCGCCGCCGTGTTCATCACGGCCGGGCTGACCTGGGCCTATCAGGAATATCGCCGCATGAAACATCTGCGGTCCATCATCAAGTATGTAGCGCCTCTGCCGCTCGACCACAAAGGGCGAATTCAGTTCATCGTAGCTTACGAAGCCCGGGGCGGCATTTCCTTGCTGGAGAAATTTCGCGTTGAAAAAACCGGCGAAACCCGAGCCCTGTGGGACGTGGAAGCCGCGCCTATTTCGGTGGGGAGCGGTAAACACTATCTTCTGACCAATTCCAGTCTGATCCACTTTCATCAATCGTCGCGTCGTAAAGCGAATGTTAAGAACCGCGTTTACAAGGCCGGCGTATCCGCTCATTCACTACGGGATGGAAGCCTTCAGTGGACGCATACTTTCGAAAATCGCCGTCAGGCCGTGTATCGCTTTCCTCGTCTGTTTGGAAACCTGGTGCTGGCCACGACCATATCCGGCGACGAGAATCAGGGTTTTGTGACGGCTCTGGATACGAAAACGGGTAAGCGAGTCTGGGAAAGCCGGCCGGGCAAACGACCCCGAGTTGAATTTCACGGCGTACGCATAGCGGGCCGGCACATCTACGTCAGCACCGGCCTGGAAAGCCATGCCATCGACGCGCAAACGGGAACGAGCTATTCCATCGGTCGCCACAGGTTCGCCTTTCGCAAGAATGAACGCGATTATTTTTACGCCTGGAACAGCGCGGGCGAAAGACGCATCCTCGGGACCTTGAAGCATTCCCGTACAGGCTACTCATTTCGCCCCTCCGTCATGTTACCCGGAGCCGTCGGCTTCTCCAACGGTATCGCCTATAAAGATCGCGTGATTCATTTCGCGGGCTGGAACCCACACCGCCCCCCGAGCAATTTGCTGTATTCGGTTCCCATGCATGGAGGCAGGAGTCGCGGACGTCCCATGGGCGACCGGTTTTTTCATGTGATTTCCGGTTCCATAAACATGTATGAACACTTTCGACCGGAATTCACCGGTCAGGCGCCGACCCGTCATCGTTTTCAGGTGCTGGCCACGCGCAATTGGAGACCGAGGCGTAATGCCGACGAAGCGTATCGCTTGATGGTTCTGGATCTGGAACAACCGCGGATTGTAAGACGTTCATCCATCCTCCGGCGCGTGAACGCGGAAAAACTCCATGGCGAAATCTCCATGCTCTTTCGCGTGGGTCCGCGCTATTTCGTGCTGGCTTCGGAGCGAAGAGGCACCCAATATACATTGCCGCCCACGCTTCTATTGTTCGACGGGAACTCCGGCCGCTTTACCCGCGCCTACTCCTTTTACACAATCGATTCCAACGATTCAAAAATCTACTATCCCTGGGGCCGGGTTTCCTTCGACGCCTGGCATGTCCGCGGCGATTTATTCTTCATGCGCTGGTTTTCCCATTTCGCCGTACTCAATCTTCGCACCGGTAGAATCGTCGCGCGTAATTCAAACTTCGTCCAGGTGGAATCGGACATGACGCGGGCGGAAAAACACCTGGGTAAACTGAATCCTTCAACCATACGCCCGCCCGCGGAACCGCCGACCGCCGCGAGCACCAGCGCGAAAAAGTCTCCGTAATTTCACGCCAGGGCAATCAAGCGTCCCTGGCGCGCATCACCGAGGAGCGAAGGGTCTTTTCAAATTCTCCTTCCCGGGGGATGCAGACCCATGCATCATCGGGCCTGGTTTGTTCTTTCGCTTTTGTCCGCGGCGATGTGCTCCGGAGCCTGCGCGCCTTCGAGCGAAGATCCCGGGCTGGATCTGCTGCGCGCCGGCGATTGGAAATTCGCCTATCTGGGAAATTCGCGGAATTATCCGGCGGACAGCCCGACCCTGCGCTCCATTCGATTGCCTGGACGCTGGCACGAACGCCTGCCCGGGACGCCCCGCACGGGTGTCGCCTACTTGCGTCTGGATTTTACCCTCAACCGGGACCAACGCACGCGCTTGCGCATGCTGGTTCTGGGGCCCCTTGAGTCGGCCGCCGAGGTTCGCTTGAACGGCCGGGTCATCGGGCGCGTGGGCCGGCCCGGCGTCAATCGCCGCGGCGAATTCGCGCGCATTCATCCGGAATTCATCGAACTTGATCCCGGGCTCCCGCGCCCGACCAATCGCCTGGAATTGCTCATATCCAACTATCACACCCGGGGGGGCGCGTTACTGCGCCTGCGACTTATGGAGCCGAGCCGGGCCCGGACTGAATTCGCGCGACGCATGCTGCGCGAAGGCCTCTTGCTGGGCATGCTGACCGTGGCCGGAATTTTCTTTTTCATAATATGGCTGACGGATCGGAGGGATCGCGCTCACCTGTTCGCCGCGCTCTTGATGCTTTTGATCATCATTCGCGGAGCCAGTTCCAACGCCCTGCTGGAATTTCTATGGCCGGAGCGAAACTGGACCGACCTGCGACTCTTGATGGAAACCTGGACCGGAGTTTCCATGACCCCGGCCGTACTGTTCTGGTTGATTCACTCCCTCTTTCCCATCCTGCGCGAAAGGCCGCTCCCCGGCTCCCGCCATGGAGAGTTGGCGCGAATCTATTTTACTTTTTTCAGCGGCGTGTACCTGAACACGGGCGCCCTGCTGTTGAGTACCTGGTTTCTCGTAAGCCTGGATGCTTCCGTGTACGTCGCGCACCTGCAAATCATGTTGCGGCTGTTCATCGTGCCCTCCTTGTTTTTGTACCTCGCCTTGCTGATTATCGCGGCGATTCATCGACAACCGGGCGCGCTCTTGATACTCGCGGGCTTTCTCGTCTTCATGGCCGCCGCCTTCTCGGACGTGCGGACCATCATCACCGCGTCCGCCGCTCCCCTGCGGGCGTCCATGGGTATGCTGGTTTTCGTGCTGTGCATGAGCATCGTCCTGGGTCGGCGCATTCACGGGCTGCATCGGCTGGTGCTTCGCGGGCGCGATTCCCTGCGCGAAAACAATCGTGACCTGCGCGCCATGGAACGCATCAAGGATCGTTTTCTTTTGAACAGTACCCGTCTGTTGACCAGTCCCCTGAACGAAATCGTGGAGACGGTTCTGCGTCTACTGGATAAACCGGGCCCGGATATGGGTCCGGCGCAATTGAATTTGCTTACGCGCCTGGCGGATCGCGGTCGGGAAAGCCTGCGGCGATTCGCCCGCATGGAATATTACCTGACCCGCGGAAGCAACGGCTCCGCCCGAAGAACGCCCCTCTGGCCCGCGGAATTCCTGGGGAGCGAAATTATCGCCCTGGAAAAATCACGCGGAGTAACATTGAAACTGGACGCGTCCGCCGACCCGGCGCCCGTGCTCGCCCATGGCGATTCCTTGCGCATGCTTATGAGCGAACTGTGCGAATTCGCCGTCCGGCTGGAGGCTTCCTGCGACATAGCCCTGCGAAACCATGGCGAAATTTGCCTGCTGAGCATGCGCTTGCGATATCCCACCCCGAGTCGGCCCCATGAGCAAAATCGAGAACCGGAGATGGGACTGGGCCTACCCTTGATGGAGCGCGTCGCTGAAATTCACGGCGGCCGCCTCAAAACCACGCGCGGCGAAAGCGCGGACATCAGTTGGATGGAATGGTCGTTTCCACTGGAATACGCGGAACGCAGCAGTCACGCGAACCCGGAGCTTGAAGAGAAAATTCGCCACGCCCGCTTCCTGGCCGGCGCCGGCTTTTTGAAGCAAAGCGCGCGCGAGTTCCATGAGCTGGGTAAGCTGGGCGCGTTGCGAAACACGTCCCGCGGTGATTGAACTTACCGTCACTCCATCAAATCAATCTTCTCTTCCTTCTCCTTTTCCGTCAGCACCGGATTGGGCAGGGATTCGAAGATTTCGCGCACGAGCAGATAGGTGGGACCGATGAGGTAACGATACTCCGGGCTGACGCGATTCGCGTAGGAGGAAATGACGGTCTTGAGATCCGGATCATTGCTTGCGTAGTCGTCTTCGCCGTAGGAATCCCAGATCCGGTCACCGCTCTTACAATCAAAGAGCGTGACTTGAACGCCGAAGTCCGTCGAGTCCCCGTAGTGGCGCAATAAGCGAACCTTGTGCCGCAACACGCCGTTGATCTTGCGGTTGGCCGCGCAATAATCCGGCCAGGGCGGCGCGGCCCGGCTGGTTTTGGGGGTGGGATAAATTATGTAGTCTCTTTGCACTGAAAGGTAATCGCGGGATACCGCCAGCACCAGCTTTCCCACGCGCTCATTGGTGAACGACGAAGGGTCCATGGCCAGCACGATGCGTTTCAGGCTATGTTTTTCTTTTTGCTCGTACTGGGGCTTCAGGTAGGCGAAGTCCACGGAACTACAGACGGTCGAAATCCACGCGGCGGCCGGCAGAGTCATAATGAAAACAACGCGCGCGAGCCTGGAACGGAACGGTTTGGATGCGGAACGGGTTTGGAATTTCAATTCAGGTCTCTCCGGACGGTGTTGATGCGCCGATGGTCCCGTCCTGGTCCTCCGGGGCAAGCGGTTTTGCCGAATCGCCTTTCTTTCCGGACATGGAAGCCAGCACGGCCGGCAGCAAGGTAATGGAAATTACCAGCATGATGGACAGACCGATGCAGGCGACGAAGCCGATGGATTGGATTCCCGGATGAGTGGCGGCGGACAACGCGCCCCAACCCGCCAGGGTCGTCAGGCTCGAAGCCACCACGGCCGAACCGGTATGAAATACGGAACGCGAAAGAGAACCGGACTCCAGGAAGCGATGAAAGATGAAGATACTATTGTTGATGCCGTAGCCGATGATGACCGGGAACACCACCATGTTGAAGAAGTTCACCTTGATCTCCAGCAAGGACAACAGACCAATCATGATGGTCATGCCCGTGAGCAAAGGCAACAAGGCCACCAGCACGTAACCCGGCTTGCGAAAACTCAAGAACAACAAACCGCATACCAGGATCACCGTGGTGATTAAAATAAAGCCGGACTGATCGATGACCACCGAGGCCAGACGCCCCATGAGCAGCGTGGAACCCGTGGCCGTGGCCTTGCCCTTCTTGCGTATCAAATCCTGGACGGATTTGAAGGGCCGGTCTTCAAGAATGATCTTCTCGGCTCGAGGCAACAGGTTCAGGGCGCGTAATTGCCTCGCGTCGATATTGTTGGCCAGGAATAGAATTTCATTGATTTCGCGTTCGGATAATTTGATGTTCAAGCCCGGCACGGCTTTCTTTTCGCGCTCGCCCTTTATGCGCTTGCCGCGCGCATAACGAGCTCGCCATTTCGGCCCCTGGTCGGCCAGAATACGCATGGTGCGATTGCCCACGTAGGGAAAGTTCACCTCGCCCACCAGGTCCTGTAGTTTCCACAGGTGATTCGCCTTGTAAATCTTGTCCACGTGGGGATAGATGAAAGTCAACCAGCCTTCGATGGGACTTTCCTTCACGCTGCGAAACTGATTCTTAATGTAGTCCGGCAAAGTCTCGATCCCGAAGGGCCTGGCGCTGATCACTCGCTGGTAGGTCCGGTAGTGCTTGCGTTGGGCGGCGGGAACCATGCCGCGCTTGATGACGGACGTTTGACTTCGGAACCTTCGCATCAAACGGTAATTGTCCTTTTGTTGTTTGCGCGGCGGGATAAAACTGTAGACACTCACCACCTGCGCGATGTAGTCCGCTTGCTCCTTGTTCATGGGTTCGAAGTATTCGAACAGAGCGGACGTATCCTCGAGCTCATGGGTGGCGATGGCCAGCGGGTTGCCGGTAATCTCATAACGCAGATTCATTTCCTCCTGCAATAGTTCGGAGGTACGGGTGGACTCGATGAGATTGCGAACATCCAGGTCGAAGGAAATATCCTTCGCGAACCAGACGGACGGAATGAGCACCAGGGCGATGACCACCAGGATGCCCCGGGCCGCGGCGGGCGTATTCATGCGCAGGGGCGGCGCGTCCGAAGCGCGACTTTTATCCACGGTCTTCAAGCGATTAAGAAATTTAGGACTGATGCGGGACCAGATGACAATCTGCAGGGGAATCAACAGAAACATGGAGACCGCCATGATGATGATCCCGTAAGTGGCGATGAGTCCGAAATCGCTGAAGCCGCCGAAGTCCGAAATGATCAGCGCCATGAACGCGGCCGTGGTCGTGGCCGCGGACCAGG
>CAZGYS010000361.1:1849-6819 GCA_964530305.1 uncultured Leptospiraceae bacterium | reverse complement strand
GGATGCTTGCCGGGTTCCAGCCCGGCGTGCACGACCAGGAATCGGTCGGACTCGATGAACAGGGGGCGTTCGCTCAGCCAGGCATGGAGCTCGGAGCCGATTTCACGGCGCAGATTCTTGTACTCTTCTTTCGTTTCGTATTCGCGCAGGTATTCGTCGTCGTGATTGCCCATGACGGTTTCGAATCCGGCCTCGTGAACGTAGCGCACGACGCCCGCCGAATCGGGACCGCGATTGATCAGATCCCCGGTCAAGATGACGCGATCCTCCGGCTGAATGCGCAGACGCTTCACCAGCGCCTTGAGTTCGTCGACGCACCCGTGGACGTCGCCGATGAAAATCGTGCGGGGCATTTCGCTTTCGATGGAGGTCATGGATGGAGTTTCAGGTTCTCCTTGCGATATTAAATCCAATCGACCGGATTGCGCAGAACCTTGATTAATTCCGCCTCCCTGGTGCCTTCCCCGGGCTCTTCTTCCAGTCTCCAACCAGCCAGCGGAGGCAGACTCATCAAGATCGAGCGCGTACGTCCGCCGGTGCGCAGGCCGAACTGCGTGCCGCGGTCGTGAATTAGATTGAACTCCACGTATCTTCCCCGACGCATCAATTGAAAGTCCCGCTCATGGGGTCCGTATTCCATGCTCATGCGCTTCCTTAGGATCGGGAGATAGGAATCCAGAAAACTCGACGCCGCGGCCCGAGAAAACTCGGCGACGTCCTCCGGGTTGTCTTCCATGTGATCGTAGAAGATCCCGCCGATGCCCCGGGCTTCCTTTCTATGGGGCAGGTAAAAATATTCATCGCAGGCTTTTTTCATGCGCCCGTAGTCGGCCACTTTTGAATGTGCGTTACATACCGTGCGCCAGGTTTCATGAAAGTGACGCGCGTCTTCTTCCTGGAGATAGTAGGGCGTCAGGTCGGCGCCGCCGCCGAACCAGATGCGCTCGGGCGCGTCCGCGGGTCCGCGCTGGATGACGCGAAAGTTCGCGTGGACCGTGGGCGCCATGGGATTGCGGGGATGGATGATCAGCGAGATGCCGGACGCGCGAAACGCCCGCGAGTCTCCCGGCATGGAAGCCGCCATGGCCTCGGAAAATTCTCCCGAGACGTCCGAGAAGTTTACGCCGCCGCGCTCGATGACGCGGCCGTTCTCCAGGCCCCGGGAGCGCCCGCCGCCGCCCGTGATGGAACCGCCGGCTTCCGAATGATGCCAGTTTTCCTCCACGAAGCGCGCCGGCGCATGCGTTGAAAATTCGCCGTGGTCGGGCGTGAATACCTCTCCGTTGGTTTCGATTTCGTCCAGAGCGGAAGTGATTTCGTCCTGCACGCCCCGCAGATAATTCGCGGTGGGATCGAAGAGGGAAGCGTTCATCGCGAACAAATTCGAGCGCCCGGGGGGATGCGCAAGCAATTTAGCGCTTGTCTTTCACGACCCAGCGACCGTCTCGGTGTTCCAGGATTCGCGTCGCGGCGCGAAACAGGCGATCATTGACGGCTCGCCCCAGGCCGTGTTCCGGCAGGCCGGGCGCGATGATCAGGTCCGCGTCGTTCAGGCGATCAAAATAGGAGAAAAGGTTGCGCGCGGCTTCGTGGAGATCGCCCTCGGGAGACAAATTCAGAACCGCGGCGGCGGCGGGAGGAGCGAAATCGCCGAAGGCCAGATAGGTGAGGCGGCGATTCGCGATGCCGAGTTCTTCCGGAGTGGGAAGCGGTATCGCCCCGGAGCCGTTCGGAGGGGTTGTCAAAAACCAGAGTTCGCCCTCGGGAGCGTAGTGGGCCAGCAGGCTTCCCGGCGATTGCAGACCCGCCCGGGTTTCGGCCCCGACATCCGCGCCGGTCGGTGACTTCTCCGCTACTTCCTTTTCGTCCACGTGATCGGTTCGGTCCACGACCTGGAAATCGCCTTCGCGCAGTTCCTCGATGGAGATCCCGCCGTGACGCAGGACCTGGACGCAATCGTCCACGACGGATACGACCGTGGATTCCAGGCCCACTTCGCAGGGGCCGCCGTCGAGAATCGCGCCGGGCGGTAGAAAATCCGCGAGCTGGTCGGCCACCATGTCCGCCGTCGTGGGGCTGCGTTTGCCGGAGCGATTCGCCGAAGGCGCCGCCACGGGACCGTTGAATCGACTTAACAATTCCAGGGCGCTTGCGTGACGCGGTACGCGAAAGGCGCACAGGGGCGAACCGGCCGTCACCACGCTCGGAACGCGACCTTCATGGGGCAACAGCATGGTTAAGGGGCCGGGCCAGAAGCGCGTCAACTTGCGCGCGATTTCGCTCGGCCGGCCGTAGTGGAAAACCTGGTCGGGGTCCGCCAGGTGGCAGATGATGGGATTAAACGACGGGCGATCCTTCGCCGCGAAGATACGCAGGACAGCGTCCGGATTCAGCGCGTCCGCGCCCAGGCCGTAAACCGTTTCGGTGGGCAGGGCGATGAGTCCGCCCCCACGCAGGATCTCCAGGCAGCTTTCGATCGTCCCGCGTTTTCCCGGACCGTTTCCGTTCGCGCCCTGGGTCATTGGGGATGCAGAACGGCCTTGAAGGGTTCCACCGCGAAAGTAGAGCGCGCGAATTCAAGGATGTCGTCCAGGGTGACTTTCTCGATTTCCTCCAGCGCGTTTTGCACGGGGTGGCCGGTTTCGCCCTTGAGGATGGGCAGACTGATCATGCTTCCCAGCCCGGAGCTGGTTTCGGATTTCGCGGCGATACTGGTGCGCAGGGAAGCCAGGGTCCGATCCAGTTGGGCCTGTTCCAGTTTGGAATCGCATATGCGCTTGATCTGATCACGAACTTCGCGGTCCAGTTGCTCCAGCTCTTCTCCGGCAATGCCGCCGGCGATGCCCAGGAGATTATAGGGCGGGTAGCGCATAATCCAGGAGTTGATGCCGTAGCAGGACATGCCCAGCTCTTCGCGTATGCGTTCGAACAATAAGGCCGAGTCGTTACCGCCCAGCATGTAGTTCATGACGTCCTGCTTGAAGCGATCCGGGTGACCGCTGGGCAACGCGGGATAGAATAGATGGTAGTAGGTCTCCTGGATGCCGGCCTTGGTTAGTGATATTTCGCCCGGTGTATACTTCACGTCGGGGACCAGCGGCGTCTGCGTATCGCCCGAAGGCGAAAACAGTTTTTCGGCCAGGGCTATGGCCCGCTCTTCGCTTACGCCGCCGACGATGGAGAGCATGCAATTGTTTCCGCCGTAGAAGCGACGCTTGAAAGCGTGCATTTTTTCCACGGTGGCGCTCTTGATGGTCTCTTCGCGGCCGATGATGGGGTGATAGGCGTCTCCCATGTACTTTTCCAGCGCGCGTTCCATGATGAAACTATCCGGGTTGTCTTCGCCTTCGCGGTATTCGCTGAGGATGGGATTGAGTTCCTTGGCGAACTCCTCGGGGGGAAAGAGCGGATTCTGATACATGTCCGTGAGCAGATCCAGGCCTTCCTCGAACTTTTCATTCAGGACCGTGATGTAGTACACGGTGTGATCATAGGTCGTGTAGGCGTTCATCTTGCCGCCGATGTCGTTGGCGAAGCGCGATATGGCCGTGCCGCCGGGACGCTTGGTGGAGCCCTTGAAAAACATGTGTTCCAGAATGTGGGCCATGCCCTGGATCTCGGGTTCCTCCGCGGCGGAACCCACATTGGTCAGGATCTGAATATTCGTGAGAAAGCTGTCATTGGGGTGATAGAGTACGCGCGTCCCGTTCACATTCAGGAGGCGGATCTGATCGGCGGTTTGCATGGACATCAGGCGATAATTTTCGCCCTGGGCTCTTTTGTCATTTTGTTTCTTTTGTTCCTTGACCGCTTCCCGGGGCGATGCTCCCTTAACGGGCGCCCGCGTCGCTCATGGTCGGCGCGCAAGAAACAAAACGACGCGGCATGGACGGCATGCCTTCGGAGGAAGAGTGGAAAGTATTTTGAAGCTGGGTGGTTTCGCTCAGGTTTCCATACACTGGCTGGATCTGTCCCTGATCATCGCATACTTGCTGGGAATTCTGGCCTTCGGATATTTCTACGGTAAACGGGTTTCCTCATCCGCCGACTATTTTCTCGGCGGCCGTTCGCTGCCCTGGTGGGTCATCGGCATGTCCATCATCGGCTCCAATATCGGTTCCAATGATTACGTGGGCGCGTCCGGCGGTGCCTATGCCATCGGCATTGCTCAGGCGAATTTCGAATGGATCGGGGCCATTCCCGCCATGATTCTTTCGGCCTTTATCTTTATTCCGTTTTATTGGCGAGCGGGCGTGTTCTCCATTCCCGAATACCTGGGTCTTCGCTACGGTTCCCAGGTGCGCGTTTTGTCCGCGGGCGTGCTGTCTTTGTTTTCGCTGTTCATCGTGGCCGTGTTTCTGTGGGCCACGGCGTTGATGCTTAAAACGTATCTAGGTCTGCCCATCTGGTTCAGCATTCTCGTTACCGCCGTGGTCGTGGGTTTCTATACCATCTCCGGCGGTCTGGCGGCGGTGGCCATTACCGACGTCGTGCAACTGGTGATCATGTTCGGCGGTGCGTTTCTCATGATGGCGCTGGGCATTTCCAAAGTGGGCGGTCTGGGAACCTTCATGACGCGCCTGGAGACGGAGTTCCCCGGCCACCTCAATGCGTTTCTGCCGTCGACGCATCCGGACTTTCCATGGCCCGGAGTGATTCTCGGGCTGGGGCTCGTGCTTTCGCCCGCCTACTGGTGCACCAATCAGGTTATTTTACAAAGAACCATGGCGGCGAAATCGCGCTGGGACGGTCAGGCCAGCATGGTCTTCGCGGCCATCGCCAAGTCCTTCGTGCCTTTTCTGATTGTCTTTCCCGGATTTCTGGCGTTGCTCCTCTATACCGGTAAGCTCGGCAATCCGGATCAAGCCCTGCCCTGGATCATTCGCAATATCCTGCCGCCGGGCCTGTCGGGCTTGATCTTCGTTTCGTTCATCGCCGCGCTGCAATCCTCCGTGGATTCGACCCTGAAC
>CAZGYS010000361.1:0-1838 GCA_964530305.1 uncultured Leptospiraceae bacterium | reverse complement strand
AGCACGTCCGTCATGGTGACCCGGGACATCATCGGCGTCGTACGGGGTACGCCCATGGACGACGCGCGTGAGCTCAAGACCGGCAAGTTGATCACGTTCATCACCTTGTTTCTCGGCGTGATTCTCGCGCCCATCGTCAGCCCCAAGGGGATCTTCGCCTTTATTCAAACCTTGCTCGCGTTTTTCCAGGGTCCGCTCTTCGCGTTGATGTTGATCGGGATTTTAACGAAGCGCATTACGAAGTTGGCCGGCTTGAGCGGCTTTCTGGCGGGTATCGCCTTCGCGGCCCTGTTGAAAATACTGGGCGTGGGAATGTTGTACGTGGCCTTCTGGAGTTTCGCGTTCACGGTAGCGTGGCTCTACATCGTGAGCACGTTCACCCGGGCTACGAGCGACGAAGAGCTGCGAAACTTGACTTTCGCCACGACGGAACTGTCCGAAGACGGACCCGCCGCGCAGGCAAATTCAAAGTAGGACGAAGGGCGGATTCGCGCAAGGGACGATATGGATAACTGGTTCAACTTCATTCACGCTTTACCTCTCTGGAGCGCCAAGGTCGCCGCGGCCGTAATGTTTTGCTCCCTGCTCGTGCTTATCTGGCTTCCCGTCATTCGATTGAAATTTCTCCAGGATTCTTCCGGCGGTTGGAAGGATCTCAGGATCTGGGCGACGGTTCTGATCCTCCTGCAATTCGTGATTTATACCCTTTTTTAAGGGTTTTAAGCATGATTTCATAAAAATGAGTTTACAATTCCGCCGCCCTGATCTCTATCAGCAATCAACTGGTTTATTCGACTTTCATCGCCGTACAAAAAAGGCCCGAAAAAGCCGTAAAAATAGGCATTTTTGAGACCTTTTCGAGCGCGAAGCGCGGAATCATGTACGGAACGGCGAAGCATTCGCGAAAAATGCCTGAAAAACGGCTAAAAAACGCGAAAAAAAGCCCAAATGGCGAAAATCGGATCACGAAGGGACAAAAAAGAGTACCCAAAACAAACGACTGAAAAAGGTTTGAAACCAGATACAGCAGGAGAACTAATCCATGGCAAAGAAAGTTACCAAGAAAAAAACGGCCAAAAAGGCCGCAAAAAAGGCTACGACTAAAAAGACGGCAAAGAAAGTAGCTAAAAAAGTCGCGAAGAAGGCTCCGGCCAAGAAAGCCGCGAAGAAAGTCATTCGCAAGCCCGCCGCCGGCAAAAAGTATTCCTTCATCGACGACGTACATGAGCGTATGCTGGAAATCGCCGAAGTAGGTCGCAACGGCGAAGTTAAGATCAAGCGAACGGATCTGAAAGTGGCCCTGGAAGGTCCTGCTTTCGAAAGCGCGGTGATTCTGTCCGCCGGCGGAGACCGTGTACGCTTCCCCGTAATCGGAACCTTGATTCGCAAGGACGTGGCGGCTCGTAAAGCCGAGATGAAGTTCATGCCCATGCTCGGTCGCGAGGCCATGGTCAGCGCTCGTCCCGCTTCCAAGAAGCCCCGCTGGTCTTTCCCCAAGGCCGTGCGTGAGATTTTCTCAACCAAGAAATACTGGTAAGCCGATTGCCGCTTCCGGCGCGGGCATGCCCGCGTCGGAGGGTTTCGTCGAAGGTTTCACGGCCTTCGGCGCAACCACATCCTCCGGAAATTTAAATCCGACCCACCCCTTGATACGTATTAATATTGGAGGCGGCGCGTACTTCTCATGACGGAAGAGCCCAATGCAAGCGGCGGTTCCGACGCGGAACTTCTAGCCTTGACGGCCCGCAAGGATGCCGAGGCTTTCGCGCGCCTGTATGATTTATATTCATCACGCGTTTATGGTCTGGCTCTTAGAATTCTGCGCAACGAAGCACAAG
>CAZGYS010000360.1:3921-6827 GCA_964530305.1 uncultured Leptospiraceae bacterium | reverse complement strand
ATCGGCCTGCCCCTGGCCGGACTGGCCACGCGCGTCATGTGCGGCGAAAAACTGGCCGATATGAACGTGCTCGATCGGCAGGCGCCGCCCTATGTTTCCGTTAAAGAAGCGGTGCTGCCCTTTTCGCGTTTCCCGGGAGCGGACATCATCCTCGGACCGGAAATGAAATCCACGGGAGAAGTCATGGGCACCGCGCCCACCATGGGCGAAGCTTACATCAAGGCGGTTCTGGGAGCGGGCGAATTCATCGCGCGTCAGGGCGGCATCTATCTCAGCGTTAATAATGAATCCAAGCCCGAGCTGGTGGAGGAAGTTAAGCAATTGGCGGCCCAGGGCTTTCAGATCTTCGGCAGCGCCGGCACGCGCGACTATTACAGCAAGCACGGCATTGAGATTGAGCTCTTGCATAAGATGCGCGAAAACAAGAGCCCCAACCCGCTGGACGAAATCAGACAGGGCCGCATTCAGCTCGTCATCAATATCCCGGACGCGCGTTCAACGGGAGACGACGCCTTCATCATCCGACAGGAGGCCACGCGTAACCGAATCTTCGTCATTACGACGGTGGCCGGTACCCGTGCTTTCGTAAACGGTCTGGGACAAACGAAGGCGGACAGCTTCTCCATCAACGCCCTGCAAAAGATCCACGCCTCGGCGCCGGCTTGATTGTAAGAGAACACGAATTCAGGCGAATAGGGCGAATGACACGAACTTCAAAAATTCGCGCCATTCGTCCAATTCGTGAAAATTCGTGTTCGCCTTACTTACTTCGTGTTCGTCTTGCTTGACGATTATTGTTCGGCTTTCATCAAGAAGCCGCTGAAGGTCCAGCCCTTGACGCCCTGCTCGGACTGAACCTTGACCCAGCTGCCCTTACGACCCGCTACGGTTTGAACCGACTTCTTGCGTTCCAGTTCCGCCACCAGTTGACCTTTGTGCAAATGGCCGACAATGTCGGACTTCAAGGTGGGAGCCGAGCGAACCCGCAGGCGATACACGCGACTCTTCCAGCGCCGGCCCTTCGGCAAATTTTCGGAAACGGTCTTCGCGGACTTCTTCGATGAAGCACCGGGTTTACCCGCGGTCTTACCGCCCAAAAGTTTGTCGGCCCCGGAACCGGAAGCCGGGTCTCCCTTGCCGCACGCGAAGGCGAAAGCCGTCAATATGGCGACCGCGAGGTAAATGGTAAATCTACGTACTGACTTGTCTTTCATGCATTAAACCCCCAGCAGCTCTTTCAGGTGCTGGAGTATCTCCGTATTATTCGGCGCGCGCTTGAGAGCCTTCATCAAGGCTTTGCGGGCATGCTCCTTCTGACCTTTCTTGGCCAGAAAGACGCCGAAGGAATCCAGGTAAGCCGGATGATCCGGACTTCTGGAAATGACCTTCTTGAGGCAATCATAAGCCTCTTGCTGTTCCTCCGGCGCGCCGTGGAGGGCCAGCAAATAACCCAGGGAATTTAAGCTGTTCAAATTTTCCGGTTCCAGTTCGAGTACGCGCCTGTGCAGGCGAATCGCCTCGGCGAAATCGTCCGCCTTTTCCCTAACGAAGGCCCGCATGGCCAGCAGACGGGTATCCCGTTCATGGATTTTAAGGCGCTCCGCCAGGAGTTCCTCGGCTCGTTCGTGTTCGCCGTGTTCCACCAGGCAGAAGATACGCAGGGCATGCACGGCGGCCAGCTCCACGTACTCCGGATAGGCGTCCAGAAGCTCGTCCAGGTAGTGCACGGCGCTCTCATAGTTTCGCAGACCATGGTAGCGCACGCCCAGCTCGTGCAGTTCGGCGGGACCGCCCTGCCCGTCCTTGAGCATTTGCTTGAGCGTGAGAATCCGCTCCAGATTTATTTTTTCTCTTGTGTCTTCTTCCGCGCCCATGCCGGCTTTTCCTGTTGCTCCGTCTGGTCCAGGCCCAGCGGAGTTATGGATACGAATCCCTGCTCCACCGCCTCGAAATCCGTGTCTCGTGCTTCGTCTTCATGTCCCATCTGGGTATCACGAAGCCTGATGATAAAGTAATCCTCGCCCTTTTCCAGTTCCTCGTAGGCGTCGTGATAAACGCGACGCCCCTGATTGGTAAGGCGCGCCGAAGGCAGCTCCGCGTCCGACGCCGGGTTCTCCTCGTGGGGATAGTTGATATTATAAACGATGCCGACCTTGAGTTCGTTCAGATTCTCGGCCAGCCAGAGCCGCGTCCAGCGCGCCGCGCGATGGAAATCGCCGTCGTGGCGAATCTCGGGCGAACTCACGGCCACCGCGGGCAGACCATGCAGGGCCCCGTGGCGAGCCGCGCCCACGGTCCCGCTGTAATGCACGTCGTCGCCCATGTTGACGCCGTGATTGATCCCGGAAACGACCAGGTCGAATTTCGGAAAGGGCTCGGCGAAAAGGGCCACGTTCACGCAATCCGCGGGGAAACCGGAAACCTTCCAGCGCTTTTCGTCTTCGCGCATTACGCGCAAAGTGTCGTGGATGCTGAGCGCCATGGACGTAGCGCTGCGCTGGCGGTCCGGAGCCACGGCCCATACTTCTCCGAGGTTCGCCAGCTCGGCTTCCAGGTGCAGCATGCCGTTGCTGTTCAGGCCGTCGTCATTGGTAAGAAGAATTCGCATAATCGCCCCGCTCAACTGAGCAACTGGTAAATCTCAAGCATGAAGAACATTCCGAAGACCGCGGGAAACACCAGGACGATGCCGGCGGCGCTCATGAATACCCGCAATGCGTCCCGGATGCTGAACTCATAGAGATACTGCAGGCCTTTCAGAGCGATAATCATGGACCAGACGTAGAGTCCGATTGCCAGGGGTAAAAAGAGCCACAGGGGTTCGCGCAGAAAGGTTTTGGCGGGCACCGCCAGGGGCAGCATGAAAAAGAAAGGCATGCAGGACAACAGCGCGATGGAGATCATCT
>CAZGYS010000360.1:0-3911 GCA_964530305.1 uncultured Leptospiraceae bacterium | reverse complement strand
CCGGCGCGGTCCGGTTTGCGCAAGCGCACCAGGGCATCCACCATGGAACCGAACAGCAGACCCCACAACAAAAACATCAGGTAGTGAATCAGGGACATGAACATGATGCTGAGATAAAAGGTCTCGCGATAGAAATCGCGGAGGGTATACACCCCCAGGGCACTGGACAGGGACGCGAGGAAAAGGCTCACGCCGATGTGCATGCGCAAACCGGGGATCTTACGCAGATACACCGGCAACTCCGACGGATGCTGGAGCACGGCGTAAACGACTTCGACGTAGACAATCAGAATATTGCGCATGGACCGACGGCTCCTCAGTTACGCGAAGGCAATCGCAGTAATTCCAGCGCCGCAGCGGGGCCCGTGGGATACAAATACAGCACGGGCGACTGAAACAAATGCCGCCGAAGGCGATCCTCGGGCGCGCGCGCCTTTGCGCTGAACGGTAGAATGCCCCGCAGTTCGTCCAGGAATTCCCGCCGGGGACGCATGATGGGCAGGTCGTCCGTGGTCTTGAGCTTCTTTTTGATCATGTCCACGGCCAGGTCCATGGCCGGTTCCTTCTCCGCGATTTCGTCAATCATGCGCAGCTCTTTGGCCTTGCCCCCGGAGAAGATTCGTCCCCCCGCCCAGGTATTGCGCACCTCGGTGATGGTCACGTTCTTCTTACGACCATTGACGACGTCGATGAGGAACTGACCATAGGCCGCCTGGACCAGCTTGTTGCGCATGTCCAGTTCCTCGGGCGTCATGGCACGAAAGGGATAGGAGGCGTCCTTGAAACGCCCGGCCTTGAAGGCCCGCACTCGCACGCCGTACTTCTCCAGCAGGCTTGCTACGTTCATATGAAAACTGATCACGCCGATGGAACCCACCAGCGATCCTTCGTAGGCGATGATGGAATCCGCGGCCGAGGCGATGTAGTAGCCGCCGCTGGCGGCGATGTCCGAAATCACGGCGACGACCGGTTTCTTGTCCCGCAGCTTAACGACTTGATCGTATACTTTCTTGGTGGCGCCCACGGCGCCGCCGGGGCTGTTCACGGCCAGGATCACGGCCCGCACGCCCGGCTCATCCGCCGCGTTCTTGAGCTTGGCCACCGTCCGGTCCGCGTTCACGCCGGCCCCCGGCTCCTCGGAAATGACGCCCTGTATTGGTATCAGGGCGATGCCGGCTTTACCCGATGAGAGCAAGTTCTCGGTCTCCGAGGCAAATCGGGAAGCCCGACCCGAGAACGAGATATTGGCGATCCCGATGATGAGGGAAAAGATGGTGAAAAGAAGCGCCAGAGCGACTATTATACGTGAACGATCCATGGCAAAAACAAGTTTCGGAAGCTGGCGCGCTTCGGCTATCGAAATCGGCTGCCGATCCGGAAAAAAAACGACATAATGTCGGTTTTTTGGCAAAAAATGCTTGTACTCACACCGATATTTCGTACAGGAGTATAGCTACAGGGACTCAATACCATGATTATGGCGACATAATCAACAGGCAGGGACACCATGCAAATATCAGGCAAAATGCTCTTGAATTCGGCCGAGAACATCCTTCGGGATCGGAAAGGAGAAGCGGCTCATCGCCCGCCCCCTTCAGGAGCGGAGAATCGCAAACCCGATCAAGGTTCCCTGGGAGGCATCAATCAGGGCGTGCTGCAAAGTCGCCTTTTGAAACTCCAGGCGTCGTTGCGGGACATTCAGCACGACTATTCCCGGGAGCAGGCCCGCCAGGCCTACGTCAACCAGACCCCGGACAAAATCAGCCCCAGCCTTCATTTCGACGGCGAACCGCTCTTTCCCGAGCTGGAAACCGACGCCATGGCCCTGACCGAGCTCCGGGAGCGCATCACGGACCGCATGCGCCATTTAAATCGCAATCTGAAAGGCGTTCAGGTGGAGATGGAAAATCTCTATGCTCTGAATGTTTCCAATCCTCCGGGCAAAATCCCCGGGGCCGTGGAAACCCTGGAAGCGGGCGCCCTGCGGGATCTGGATCCCGGCCGCGTAGCCCGGCTGACGCGCGATTAATTCCTCCCGAACGCGGGGTTCGCGCCCCGTGCAAGGCTAATGCTTCGGGGCGATTTGTCCGTAACTGAGACCAGACGGGCATGAATGTATTCAACTTAAAGCACCTCTCACGCGCGGGCGTTTTCGCCGCGGCGATTCTCCTTCCCCTCCTGGCCGGAATCGGCTCCGCGGGTTGCACCCGCCTGGACGGCGTGTCCCTGCCCAAACCCTATGACGCCCTGGGCCAGGTTCGTTTGATGGAAGGCATCCTGGACGAGCAGCCCGGCTATCAGCTTCTCATGGGCGAACCCTTTGAAAACCTGCGCCCCTGGACTTCGCGCGCGGCGTCTTCCAGCCTGAGTGACATTCGCTATATCTTTCGCGTACCGAAGGGCAAGGCCTATGCCGAGGAGCGTCGCATCATCGAGGAACGCCGCATCGGCGACTATCGCTTCGAACGCAGTCTCTTCGTGCACACGTCCATTGAGTTACCCGGTCGCCAGCAGTTCTGGTTTCATCCGAAGGAAAAAATTCCCCTCCAGGGTCAGCTCTTCCTGGCTTCTTTCTGGGTGCATTCCAATATGTATCTGCATCGCCTGGTGCTCTTGTTTCGCAACGCCGACGGGCGGGAAATTCGCGTGCCGGCCGGTCGCCTCACCTGGCACGGCTGGCGGCGATTGACCGTAAAACTTCCCCGGGCCCTCTACCGACGTGGCCGCAGCGAAGGGCGACAGTACGAACACTTCTTTACCGGCATGCTGCTCATCTCCCACCCCCGCCAACCCGCGGGCGATGTGGCGCTCATGTTCGACAACATGCTGATTCTCTCGGACATGCACGAATTCCGCTTCCCCGGCACCGAATACCGCGACGCCTGGTAGAGCGGGGGGAGGCGCTGCCTTCCCCCCGCGCCCCCCTTCCGCCGGGGGTTGCGGATCCCCCGGACCCCTAACCGCTTTGTCGGGTTGAGACCGTTGGTTTGAATCTTCGTGCTGTTTAAATTCCGCAGCGTGAAGATTTTAGCGCTTGTCAAGTCTCGTTTACGGCTCGCAAGCTTACTTATGGCAAGGGTACGAACTCTTCGTCGTCGCCGGGAATGGGTGGGAACTTGCGATCACGCCAGTTTTGTTTCGCGCGCTCCAAAAGTTCGTCGTTCGTGGCGACGAAGTTCCAGTACATCTTGCGCGAACCGATGTTTTCGCCGCCGAGAATTACGGCGCGGGATTCTCGGTCGGAATCATTCTTAATCATGAACCGAGCGCCGTCCTCCATCACGGCCAGGTTGTACTGGTCGAATTGTTCCCCGGCGACGCGAACACTACCGATTGCCGCGTAGCAAGCACATTCCAGCGCGCTACCACTCGCCGAGGCATCGAACTCGAACTCCGCGCCCGGCGGTAGAATCGCATCCAGATAGAAAAGTTTACTGTAGGTCTTCACCGGCGAAACGCGACCATAAGCTTCCCCGGCCACCAGCGTAATTCGCGCGTTCCCCAGCTCGAAGCCCGGCAAAACCTCGGCCGGATAGTGATCGAACTCCGGCTCGATTTCCTCCGCCTCCCGGGGCAAGGCCACCCAGATCTGTAGACCATGCAGTCGCTGGCCCTTCGCGCGCGGTTCCGGGGGAGTACGTTCGCTGTGGGTGATGCCCCGTCCGGCCGTCATCCAGTTCACTTCACCGGGGCGAACATCCTGCTCCACTCCCAGGCTGTCGCGATGGGTAATGACGCCCTCGAAATGATAAGTCACAGTGGATAGACCGATATGGGGATGAGGCAATACGTCGATGCCCTGCCCCGGCCCGAACTCCACCGGACCCATGTGATCCAGAAAGGTAAACGGACCGATCATGCGTCGCCGGGCAACGGGGAGAATCCGCCGGACCTTGAAGCCGCCGCCCAGG
>CAZGYS010000359.1:0-6856 GCA_964530305.1 uncultured Leptospiraceae bacterium | reverse complement strand
CCCTAAATCTTGGAGGATATTTGCAAGGTTTGAGCGACTCACTGCGACGAGGTGATGCTCTTCGTCGTAAGCCTGTAGAAACGATTCAATTGCTTCTTCAAGAAGTTCTTGGGCGGTCAGAAGATTCTCTTTACCCCCTAGGTCGTTCAGAACTGTAGCCAAATTTGAACGAGTTACAGCAACTAATGGGTGCGCATGGCCGATGTTTTTCACTTCGACTTCCAGTGCTTGCATTAGGAGTCGGCGTGCCTCGTCGAGATGGTCTGTGCCACCCACTGCCTGCAGGGTAAGCGCCAGATTCGACTGTGATTGAGTTATTAGTATCCTGTCTTCAGTTCCTTCTGCAAATTGAAGAGCTACACGGCGAAATTTAACAGCTGAAATGTATCGCCCTCTATTCTTGTGCTGCCAACCTATGTAATTGGCAAGGAGTGAAAGTTGAGATGCATTCAATTCAGATTTTTTCAATTTCGGCCTCCGCATGAGGAAGTACAGCTTCCAAGTCTTTTAGTGCATCAGTATCCGATAGGTCGGTCACACGTTTCATTTCGTCTAATATTGCGTGTGAAATGGCGGCAGACATATGCTTACTTAAATTTCCGTCTGAAACTATAGTTTTCAGAAAAGCTCGAATCAAGCGGTGTAGGGTTGGTTCGCCTTCGTCATCGAGATCTAGCAAAGCCAAATCGACGTGAAGCTCACTAATGGCGCTCTCCAGTTCCTCATTGGACAATTCGTCTTCGAACACTCTTCGCAGTAGTCTACGTGGTACCGGTGCTTCCGCGAAACCGGCCAAGGCATGTAATATTCGGCATGATATTTCGGTCGCAAGTTCATAGCTAAGCTGAAATGTAGCGACGATATCCTTCTCATGCTGCGCCGGAAGTTCACCATGGTATTCCTTCGCGAAATTTTGCAGTGATTGAATCTCGCCTCTGGATTTGATGTCTTGGATGAATTCATCAACACCGATTCCGGCGCGGCGATTTAATTGATTTCGAGCGAGTTCTAGAGCCAGTGGTAAACCTCCAAGTAAACCATTTACCGTCTGAGATTCATCAAGCGTGAGAGTTCGCTTCCCGGAATTTAACAGTTCGAACGATTCGTCGTCGTCCATGCCTTTCAGTTCAAGTGTCTCTGCTTCGGGAAGGCTTGTAGAGCGAACAGTTGCAATAATATGGCAGTTATTTATGCCTGGGGTTGGAAGGTAGGAATGAAGGCTATCTTTCTCTGGTAGGTTGTCCAAGATGAACAATATAGGTTTGCGTGAAGCCAGAGCCTTCCACATGTCCTTCATTTTTGCCACAGTAGGCAATCGCTCGTCAATATTAAGTTTGAGAGTTTGCTTTATGATGGCTATGATCGCTTCATGGCCCTGATTCGCAGGAGTTTGAAAAACACCGCCCGGATAGAGGTAACCCATACGATAGCCGTATTCCGTGGCTAGTTGGGTTTTGCCCAGACCACCCGTGCCGCCGATTACACAAATATCTTCGGATTCTAGTTTCGCATGTAATTCCCAGAAGTCGTGAATGCGGCCGGCAAAGCGTTCACGCATAGAGCGAAATAGCATGTGACTCGGGATAGGTAGTACGCAAAGAGGCGGGAGCTTCGTCCGGTCTTGCGGGGGAGCAGTCTTTAGTTGTTTACTCGGCAATAACGGTGATGTAGCCGCCGGCGATTCGGTCTGTTCCGGAGTTGAAGGCTGCTGGGCGAATGTGCCGTCAATCGTCTCCCGCGTCATAACCCACTTTACCGCGGCGAACACTCCGCCCAGAACCGTGAGAAACATCGGCAAGGACGCGAGCCAATACTGGATAAGAAATTGCCAGAGAGTCGGGCGAACGATCGCCTTGATCTCGATTACCTTGGTGAACTTACCGAATGAAGCCTTGAGCGAAATGATTCGAGGTCCATAGTCCTTGAAGAGTAACTGCCGTGTAACCGGATATCGTTGGTCGCCCCCGCGTACGGAAATCTTCTCTACAGGTTTACCGCCGATTACTTGCTTAGGAAATTCCAGGATTAGATTGCATGTCTTCTTGCTGGAATTTTGTAGAATCAATCTAAAAGGGCTTTCTCGATTCTTTCTAGGAGTGAGTGCGCGTGGGATGCTCGTTATGGAGAGCACCGAAGCGCAAGGGTGCAGGGCACCGGTTCGAGGTTCGAAGGAAGCAGGCCCCACGCTCAAAGTGGGCGCATCGAAGTCGAACTCATTCCAGCCGGCCAGAAGAATTGCCCCCAGGAGTAGAGCCCCGCTCAAGCAGACCAGGCTCATGATCAGCCACTTACGCGGCCGCGACAAAACCCCTGAATCCTCAACACTCATTCATAAACATTCTCAATAACCCCGACCAAAACCGCCATAAATTTCCGTACCCTCCGCGCTCTTCGCGTCTCCGCGGTAAATCCCTTCCGTGCTTTCCCTGAACCCCGTGGCCGGGGTTCTCCGTCCCCATCGCCCCAAACCCCTTCGCGCCCTTCGCGACTCCGCGGTTACCACCGGCGCCAAATTTCCCCCTTTACATCTCATCCATTCAATCTTATCTTCCAACCCATGGAAGACTATAGCCTCGGATTCCTGCTGACCAAGTCGGCCCGACTGATCCAGAAACAGTATGAGGAAAAACTCCAGAAGCACGGAATGACGCCCCAGCAGTCCGGGGTGTTGTCGATCATCGGGGCCCACGACGGAATCAGTCCGGCCGAGATTGTCCCGAAGATGCACTCGGACAAGGCCACGGTTAGTTCCATGCTCAATCGCCTGGAGAAACTGGGGCTCATCGAATTCCATAAATCCCAGACCGACGGTCGTCAGCGCATTCTGCGTCTGAGTTCCGACGGAAAGACGCTGTTGCCCGAGATTCATCGCATCGACGCCGAAATCAGCCGGGGAATGGCAAAGGGCCTCTCAAACAAGGAGCGGGCGGTAGTGCACAATTTTCTCTTCTCCCTGTATAAAAGTACGTGACGTTTCGTCGTTAGTTCGTCTAACTAACTATAAATTCAGTCAGGAGAAGAGATATGTTGTCTAAATATGTAAAATCGGCGGCGATCCTCGCCGTGGTCGGCCTGTCGACTTTCGGTGCCGTCGCCTGCGCTTCACCCGAGCCTTTTACCATCCAGGCCCCCGGTCTGTTTCCGGAAGGTCTGGAATACGACCGGAAGCGGGGCGCTTTCCTTATTACGTCCCTTACCACGGGCAAGGTGCATGCGGTGAAACCCGATGGGAGTCGTAAGCTGCTCATCGATGATCCGGATCTGGTTTCGGCCATCGGCATTCGCGTCGATCGTAATCGGAATCGTCTTTACGTTTGCAGTTCGGATCCGGGCGTGAGCTCGAAGACCGCCCCGGCGACCCGGCGCAAGCTGGCCGGGCTGGGCGTGTATCGCCTGTCGGACGGAAAAAAAGAAAGCTTCCTGCGCCTGGACGCGTTGAATCCGGGCACGCATTTTTGTAACGATATCGCCCTCGCGAAAAACGGCGAGCTCTACATCACCAATAGTTTCTCCACCGTGATTTATCGAGTGGATCGAAATCTCAAACCGACGGTGCTGGTGAACGACCCGCGCTTTCGCGCGAAGGGCTTCGGTCTCAATGGTATTCTGGCCATGGGCGATTTTCTGCTGGTTGCCCATTCCGAATCAGGTAAGCTGTATCGCGTGGGCGCCCGCGACGGAAGCGTGCAAGAAGTCGGTCTGGATAAGGCGATGAAGTTCGCCGACGGACTGGTCGCGCTGGGACCCGATAAAGTCGCCATCGCGCTCAACGGTTCGAATGAAATCGCCTACTACGAGACGAAGGACGGCTGGAAAACCGCGCGAAGGACCCGAACCTTCGACCGGGGTTTTTCCTTCCCCACCACCGGCGTGCTGGTGAAGGGGCGGCTGTTCTATTTGAACGGAAAGCTGCACAAGCTCTTCGGCGGCAAGCGCGATATCGCCGAGTTCGAGGTGCGGGAACTACCGCTGAATTAATTCGGTTCAGCGCGACGCAGTTTTTTCAGGTGGCGAATCACATCGCGTCCGGCGGCGCGGCAGGCCGTTTCATCCCGGCCGAAACCGGCCACCAGGACGCGGAGTTTTTCTCCCCGGGGGCGTGTGCACATAAGAACGTAGGCGTCCGGATCGAAGGAACTGAGGCGAGGACAGGCTCCGCCCCGGGCCTGTTAGTCTCTTCGCGCGCCGGCCGGAGATACGCCGGCCCGCAGGCAGGTTCGGGTTCCCGAGTTGAAAGTCCACCAGTCGCCCGAACTTGAGGAAGCGGGCTCGGGAGGCGTCGCGCACGCGGTGAGCATGAGCATTACACCGGTCACGGCAAACGGGGCAAGGCGAGTCAAGCAGGGCATGGGGCGATTGTCCACCGCCGCTTGAATTCGTATAGTCCTATAAACGGACGGGGCGAACTAATTTTTTCAGGAATTTTTTCGTGGACCATTATCCTTGCCGGGTATACTACGAGAAGGATGCAGCCGGACGAAGTCATCAATGCCCTGGACCAGCCCCAATTGCTGGATGTAGTTTTCTATCCCCGTAAGGAAGTCCGTCAGGACGTGGCCGGCGCCGAAGACTTCGAGATTCCCGTCTCGGACGGCGCCGTACTGGGCGCTCGCTGGTACAAGCGCGATTCGTCCTGGCCGACCCTGCTTTATTTCCACGGCAATGGCGAGACCGTGTCCGACCATGATCACATGGCGCCCTGGTATCATGATCTGGGTCTGAATCTTTTCGTCTCGGACTATCGCGGTTACGGTTGGAGCACGGGCCGCCCGAGCTTTCGCGCGCTAATTGATGATACGAAGCGCGTGGCCGATTTTTTTCTGGAGCGCCTGGATGACGGGGCGCCCACGCCCCTGCTCATGGGGCGCTCGCTGGGATCTTCGCCCGCCTGTTCCCTGGCCCTGGAACGGGGAGCCGGGTTTCGCGGACTGATTCTCGAGAGCGGTTTTTCCAATGTCGTGGCGCTCTTGAATCTTTTCGGAATTCGCTTTTCCGCGGGCGAGGAACAAATCTCCGAACTGCTTTCCAATCATCTGAAGCTGCGTCGCATCGAACTGCCGGTTCTGCTCCTCCACGGCGAGCTGGATCGCCTGATCCGTCCCGACGCCGCCCGCGAAAACCACGCGAACATCGCCCACGACAAAAAGACCCTGTGCATCCTGGAAGGCGTGGGTCACAATGATATTCTTCTGAAACGAACGGAATATTTCCGGGCCATCCGCGAATTCGTCGGTCCTTGATCGTCTAATTCAGGCTATGGCCAAAAAACTGGATAAAGTTCTCGTTGTCGACCTGGAGTCCACGTGCTGGAAGGGCGCGCCGCCCGCCGGGCAGGAAAGCGACATCATTGAAATCGGTTTGTGCGTTCTGGACGCGCGCAACCTGGAAGTGGGCGAAAGCCGGGGCATTCTGGTGCGTCCCCGGCGTTCTCAGGTGAGCGAATTTTGCACGGAGCTGACGACGCTCACCGCCGAACAAATCGAGCGCGAGGGAATCGCCTTCGCGGACGCCTTGAAAATTCTGCGTAAGGATTACGATTCCCGCAACCTGGTCTTCGCCAGCTACGGCGATTACGACCGCCGCATGGTCGAGCGTCAGTGTCGGGAGCTGGAGCAACCCTATCCCTTCGGACCCACTCATCTGAACGTGAAGTCCATGCTGGCCCTGGCATTCGGCTGGCCCTTCGAGGTCGGCATGGCGGGCGCCCTGGAGCGGCTGGGTCTTGAGCTAAAGGGCACCCATCATCGCGGCGTGGACGACGCGGCCAACATCGCGCGCCTGCTTTGTTACATGCTTCAAAAGACGCGGGCTTGAAGTCGGCGGAACTTAAAGCTTACCAATCCACTCCAGGCACATCTTAACCGCTCGCGCCAGGTAGGCGTCCATTTCGCCCTGTTCATCGGATGAAAAATCCGCCAGCAGATAACCGGCCAGATCCCGGTGTTCCGGGCGGCCCACGCCCACGCGCAGGCGATGGAAATCCGCCGAGCCGCATTTGGCGATGATGTCCCGCAGGCCGTTGTGGCCCTTGTGGCCGCCGCCTTTCTTGAAGCGTAAATCGGCGAAGGCGATTTCACTTTCGTCGTGCACCACCAGGAGGCGGTCGGCGGGCGCCTTGTAGAAACGGCACGCGGGGCAAACGGCCTGACCGGAACCGTTCATGAAGGTCAGGGGTTTCATGAGGATCACGTCCATGGGATTGCCGCCCGCGTCCTCGGCGCGAACCTTTTCGTATTCGGCCTGCCATTTATTGCGGCCGGTGCTCGTGCCGAAGTGTTCGGCCAGCGCGTCCACGACCATGAAGCCTACGTTATGGCGATTGCCGGCGTACTGGCGCCCCGGATTTCCCAGCCCGGCGATGATTGCGGTTTTGTCGGCCATGCTTACCGCTTAACCGCGGGCGCATGTCTTCGCAAGCAGCTTTTGTGGGCGTAATGAATTCGAGCCGGCTAGATTCGAAAGAGCCATTCCTGGCAATGGTCCATGCATTCGTCCAGGTAGTCTCCGAGCCCCGCTCTTTCTTCGCGGGAAAAGGGCGCGGCCAGGTAGTCTACGGGAGATTCGCCCGCGGGTTTGCCCACGCCGACGCGGAGGCGATGGAAGTCGGGCGTACCCAAGGCCCCGATGACGTCGCGCACGCCGCGATGATTGCCGGCCGTGCCGCCGCGCTTGAGGCGCGCATCGCCGAAGGCCAGGTCCATTTCCTCATGTACGAGCAATACGCGATCGGCGCTGACCTTGAAGTTGGCGGCCGCCGCGGCGATGGGAGCGCCCGCGCTCATCATGGGGTTCATGTGTTTTACGAGTACGAGTTCCAGGGGGGCGCCGGCTTCGTCCCGGGCTTCCACTCGACCGA
>CAZGYS010000358.1:0-6863 GCA_964530305.1 uncultured Leptospiraceae bacterium | reverse complement strand
CTCCTCCACGCACGAACCGGAGCCGTCCGCCGGCCGCTCTTTCTTTACCCTGGGAGCCGCCCCGGATGAAAACGGTCGCACCCGCACGACCGTTCGCTGGACCCTGATCTACTGAAGCTTGCTAAAGCCTGCCGTAGCTCGGTTCGCCGAAAATAATCCATGAACCTTCCGTCCCGACCGGCCGTCGAATTCGCCGACGGTCCGGACAAAGTTGAGCAAGCCGTGAAAGCGCGCTTGCCGGCAAACAGGGCCCCTAAAAAAAGATATACGATTTGGGACGGAAAAGTAAGCATGAGAACATCCATGATGCGTAAACTACTGGCGGCGATTATCCTGGTTCTATTACCCCCGGCTCTCTCGGCGGAAATAGCCTGGAAGCATTATAAGAAGGCGCAAAAAGACGCCGGAGAATTCCTGGATATTCGCGTGACCGACGTTTCCCTGGACTGGTGCCTGGTTTGCTCCAAGCGCGATGTTCGCGTGCGCGCGAAGGTCTTGAAAGTGCATCGCACGGCGGCGGGCATCAAGGTCGGGAACACCATTCTGATCAAGTACAAGACCTGGACCAGGCGGCCCCGGGGCTGGGCGGGCCCCCGCCCCATTCCCATCTTGAAGGAAGGGCAAACCTATCCCGCTTTCCTGCGGCGATTGAGCGTGAACAAAAAAGACGGCATCATCTGCGGCCCGGCGGCCCGGGGCTACAGCTTCCAGGTGCTCAAGAAATAGAGGCCGTCTTGCTCACCGCCCGCAACGAAAACACCCCGCGTCCGCTTACCGCGACTCTCATCGTTTTCGCGACCCTGTGTCTGGGTGGTTGCCAGACCATTGAAAGCTGGTTCAAGGTCATCCACATCGACATGGGGGCGGAAGCCTCGGGCATTCGCTTCTACACGAAACAAACCAGCGAGTCACGCGCCGTGGAAGGCCTGCTTTCCGGCAAGGGGCCCGGAGCGGACGGACTACGCGAGCAATCCGAGTTTCGCAATTCCGAAGCGGGCTTCGTGACGGTGAGCGTGCCCCCCAGTACCGTCTGGGAGAGCGGTGTGTTCAGCTACGTGGCCTATGCCACCAGTATCAAGACGCCGCGCATCTTTCGCGGAACCCTCGTAAACTATCCCGACCTGGGCATCAAGACCACGGATCCTTTTCTCGCCTTTCTCAACGCGAACACGGCCGCCACCAATCCTGGTCTGCGCTCACTGGACTATCAATACGAGGAACTCTCCTTTTACTTTACCGTCTACGCGCCCTATATTCAAACGGGGAACTGGCTGTTCGCCCTGGGTTTCAACCTGGGCAATACCCTCTATAATCTTCAACTGCATGAAAGCAGTGTTCGCATCAATGATACCCGGGGCCACTTTCGCCCGCTCTTGAGTTCCACCATGCTCGTGGGCTACAAGCTGGGAAATTATTTCAAGAAGGGCAGCATCCTGCGCAACACCGTGATCTTCATGGAGGTCACCAATGAAAGCGGCGCTCGTCACGCTCTCAAGACGAACATCCTTCGAGCGGACGGGACCAATCCGCCGCCCCTCTACGTCGGTTTAAGTACCGTGCGTTTCGGGATTCGCAAGGCCGTCAACCTGCTGGATGATACGCCCATCATTCTGCGCAAAACGAATATCCTCAAGGAACTGGATCCCCTGCGGGAAAACCTCAAGAAAATCGAGCAGCGCTTTCGCAAGACCGGTAAGACCGAACCGAAGGTCGAGCCCGGGGAACCGCCGAAAAAGCCCGAGGTAATTCAGCAGGAAATTCAAAACATCGAAGCGCGTATTAAACAACTGCGCGAAGAGCTCCGCGTCCTCAAGGACGAAGAGGACCGAAACAAAAAGCCCGACCCGGGCAAGCAGCCGACACCCGCGAAAGAGCCCGTCAAAAGAACTCCCAATCCCGAACCCGGGACGCCATGAGGGTCGCCCCCTTACATATTGTTCGCGCGATAGCTTCGGCGACTTTCGCCGCGGCGATTGCACTCACGGCAACGAGCTGTACCCGGGGAGTTCCCCCGGATCCGAACATCGTCGCGGCCCTCCGGGACGCCGCCCGTCGCTGCGAAATCAATCCCGGCAATGCGTATTTTACCCGTTGTTCGGGAGACACCGAGACCGCCTTGAATCGCGCCCTGCAAGAAGCTGCTCCCGAAACGGCCCTGGCCTCCCTGTCCTCGGCGCTGGCTCTTGGGGACAAGGCCACGCGCGCGGCGGCCTTTCGCGTGATGTATCGGCGGTTTCGCTACGCCAGGCAACTGGAACCGTTTCGACGGGAACCGACCCGTATCCCGGTGAACGCCGTGGAGGATTTGATTCGCGCCGTGGGGAAGTCCGACGCGCAAGAGGCTCGCTTTATTTTGCCCTCCGCCGTTCATCTGGCCATGTTGCGTGGTTACCAGGTGGATCTGCTCGATATGCTCGACGCCCACCGGGAGCGGCGCGTGCGCCTGGAGGCCATGCCCCTGCTCATGACCTACGGGCGCCTGCGGGCGTTTTTCAAGATTAAACTGCTGGTCTCACGCCCTCCCCGGGACCTGGCGCGCGCGGCGGCCTCCGCGCCGCTCAACATGTACAACTACGGCCCGGAGGAAATCCAGGTCGTCTGCCCCTGGGCCTCCGGCCTCCTGCGCGGCCCCGACGACTATATAGCTTCGCGCGCGGGCGCGATTCTGGCCGTGCGGTGCGGCGGCGCCTTTCGAGATTTCTTCTTAAAAGAAGCCGCGCGGCGGGCGAAGGCCGGCAGCCTGCGCCCGCCCTTCAGCCTGGCCCTCACGGAATTTCCCCTTTCCTGCGCGAGCGTCTTTAAGGATATTCATACGGCCACGAAGGCCCAGTGCGCGGAAGCGAAGCGCTTGATCAAGTTGATACGTTGAGGCGCGCGAAGACGACTCAATGCCGGTTCGAAAGCGCCCTCAACCGAAGCGTTTGATGTTGCCGGCGATCTTCGCGTTGAGATCCTTCTCAGCGAAATCCCGGACGACGTTCACGGCGTTCTTGAAGGCGGTGGCGTTCGAGGAACCGTGACCGATGATGCAGGTGCCGTTCACGCCCAGCAGGGGCGCGCCGCCGTATTCGGAGGCGTCCATCCGACGCTTGATGGATTGCAGTACCGGCTTGAGCAGGAACGCGCCGGCGCTGGCCAGTTGGGAACCGGCGATGCTGTTGCGAAGGTTGTTAAAAATGGCGCGGGCGAGGCCCTCGGTGGTCTTGAGCACGATGTTGCCCAGGAAGCCATCGCAGACGACGACGTCCGCTACGCGATCGCCTCCGTAGAGATCACGCCCTTCCACATTGCCGATGAAGTTATAAGGCAGCTTGGCGATTTTCTGGTGCGCGGACACGACGGTGCTGTTGCCCTTCTTGTCCTCCTCCCCATTGGAGAGAATCGCCACGCGGGGATTCACCTTACCGAGAATTTCCCGCGCATAGACTTCCCCCATCACGGCGAACTGCACCAGCCATCCCGACTTGCAATCCACATTGGCGCCCGAATCGATCAAGAGCGTCGTGCCGCCGTCTTCCCGGGGCAATGGCGTGGCGATGGCCGGGCGATCCACGCCTTTCGTGCGGCCCATGATGATCAGGGCGGCGGCCATGGAAGCGCCGGTATTACCGGGGGAAAAGAAACCAACGGCGCGGCCTTCCCGCACAAGTTTCGCGGCGACGACGATGGAGGCATTGGGCATTTTGCGAACGGCCCGCGACGGGGAATCGCTCATGCCGATGACGTCGGCGGCGGGTTCGATATCCACGTGGTCTTTATCACACGGGAAACGCTTGAGCAAGGGCTCCAGGGCGGTGGGGTTTCCCACCAGAATCACGTGGGCACCGAATTCACGGACCGCCTGCACCGCGCCGTGCACGGCGGGCTCCGGCCCGTGGTCCCCGCTCATTGTATCAACCGCTACCCACATTCAAGGACATGCGTGAAATGAATCCCGTGTCTGGTAAAGCATTATTGGTAATTATACGGAGCCCATACTACATTCAAAGCGCCTCATTGACTCGAAAATCACCCGCATCCTCCCTCCGGAGTATCAGACGCGCTGTTCGTGCCGGAAATTATGAACCTGATCGATGAGATGCTCGAAGCCGGTTCATTCGAATTCGCCTCACGGGCGACGGCTTCGGGAAAGTGACGGATTTCTTCCGGTGATTCCCGTCGACCTGAGTCGCGTCGGGAATCAAACGGGAATTAAGAATGATTGAAAATTGAAAGGGAAAAGAAAGCTGGAACCGAGCGTTATGCGCTCGGGGTTTTCTTTTGCTTGGGCTCAAGAACCACGCTGTTTTTGTACCAGCCACAGACCGGGCAGATACGATGAGGCATCACGAAAGAGCCGCAGTTCTTGCAGGGACGCAGACTGGGTTTCCCGATTGCATGATGCGCTCGGCGAGAGCGGGTTTTCTGATGGGAAGTTTTTCTCTTGGGGACTGCCATTGCTTCTATACCTGATTCTAGTTCAGGACAGTTTTTTTATCCACATCCAGGGGGCAACTTCTTTCCGCCCGAGTTTGTTCGATTCTCCCCGCCCCCTGACCGGATTATGTCACATAAGTCCCGGCCGGGTGCTTTGGACGGGCTCCCCGATCCCCCGGGAGTGAGGAGTTCCTACAAGTTTCCTTCCAGAAAAACGCAATCAAAACGACCGGGAGATTCGTCTGACTGAATGAACCCGAAAGACCGGTGGGGACAAGAATTCATCTCTCTCTTAAAATCCGGTCAGCTTCTCCAGTACCGGCCCCGAAAAGGCGACTACCGCCGACCGGGGTACTTCCTTACCGCCGTTCGGCCAATGGCTGTTCAGGCGGTTTCTTTTTGTACTGCCGATGCCCGGATGCTGCACGGACACGAACAGGGTCCGCCCATCGGCCGAAAAACACGGCCCTGTAAACTCCGCGTCCCGGGGCGCCGAGGCCGCCTGAAAGACCTCCCCCGCGGCCGGACCGCTCATGGGGATAAAAAACAGCCGGTTGTTTCCGAAACCCCGGTATTCCCCCCGGTGCATGTACTTTTCCGAAATATCGCTCGTTATCCAGAGATTGCCGCGCGGGTCAAAGACCAGGTTGTCGGGGCAGGCGAAGCCGTTCTCGTGTCCTCCGCTCAAAAAAGTTCGGTGCGCAAAAACTCGCGCGCCGTGGTCCCCTCCGGCTTCGTCGATGCGAAGCAGCGAACCGTAATAATCCCGACGCCGGCGATTATTCGTCAGCGCCGTCAGCACCGCGCCGCTTTTCGGATCGACTTCGATATCCTCGGGTCGCGCCAGGCGCGTGCCGCCCACCAGGGCCGCCGCCTCGCGTACGCGAATAAGCAGTTCGGTTTGATCGCGAAAGCGGCCCTTGAGTTCAGGGCGCTCCAACACCAGCGGCTCCCAGCGATTCTTCTTCAGGTTGGCTACATACAGTGTGCCTTCGTCCAGGCTGCCCTTGCGCGCGGCGATGAACTTATAAATACAACCGCCGATGCGATCGTCGCCCGAATACACGACGGGACGACCGTCTTCAGCAAGGACACAGGTTGCGCTTTCGTGGGAGAATCGCCCCAGCGCCGTAAGCTTGCGACCCTTACCCGTGCGGGGATTGAACTCCACGACCCAGCCGTAGTGATCCGGATCGCCGTCGAAATATTTTTGCCACTGATAACCGTAGTCGGGCACGATGAGCTTTCGCCCGCGGCGACTGTAGCGATAGTACCCGTAGTAGTAGTGCGTGTTCTCTTCGCAGGTCAGCACCGTGCCCCAGGGCGTCGTGCCGCCGGAACAATTTCCCATGGTGCCCGCCACGACGCGCTTGCCGGCGATGGGCCGCGGGCCGACCAGTTCCAGCGGCGTGGTCGCGTCGATGCGTTTGTTGGAATCGGCCGCGACGAATCGCCAGGGCGCCGCGCCCTCGTTTCTTTCGGAAGGCGATGAGCGCTTGAGCTTGAGTATGCTCGCGCCGACGATGCTTCTCATTTCCTCGGCCTGCGCGCGATTGGTCGCGTATTTCAAGACGCGCCGGGGCGTGAACAAAGGAATGGGATACTCGTGATTCACCCAGAGCAGGGCTTCATCTGCACGGGGACCGGAATCGCCCCGGGGCAGAAACGCCAGGAAATCATTGTTCTTCCCAAAGCGATCGCCGCGCTTATTGATGGGGTCGCCTTCGCGAATGAGGATGTGCGTCTTGAGTCCGCCGGCGACGACCAGGCGATCCTCGCGATTGGGCTTAATGGGTTCGAAGCCGGGAACCGGCGAAGTCGCCCCGGGGCGATTTTCCTTATCCCGGAAGCAAGCGGCCAGGCTTCCCAGGGCACCCCAGGCGGCCATGGCGATCAGCGAGCGCCCGGTGAAGCGCATGAATTCCCGACGGGACCAGCCGACGCCCGGGGACTCTTCGTCTTCCTGATTTTGTCGCTCGCTGTCCAATGGCCCCATTTTCCCGCCTTGCATCCCAAAGATGTACGCGCCGCCGACCGGGGAGCGCGCCGATGCAGCTAGTCTGGATGGAGGCCGTGAAGTAAATATGAAGAAAGGAGAAAAAAATAGGCGGCAAGGCCGCCCGTGAGTGTAGCTTAAACAATCAGCATACCCAATATGGTGCAATCGCCATGCCTGGCCCGGCCCCCTTTCCGCGGGCGATTCAGGGCCTTCCCGGCGGCCCTTTTTGCCATTTTGTCAGGCACGATGACAAAAAGTCGCCCCACTCCCCCTCAATCGCGCGAGCAAATGATTGCCGGCGTAGGAACTCCTACGAAATCGTCCGGCATGCATCTCGTGAATTTGAGCGTGAACCTGAACAAGGTGGCCCTGCTGCGTAATACACGGCACCTGGACCTGCCCAGCGTCCTGTGGGCGGCCGAGACCTGCGTCCTGGCCGGGGCCCAGG
>CAZGYS010000357.1:0-6883 GCA_964530305.1 uncultured Leptospiraceae bacterium | reverse complement strand
TACACTCTTTCCCTACACGGCTTTTCCGGTTACTCTTTTTTTCCTTTCCCGTTTTTGCCCGGGCCGCCGTTCGCTTTCCCGGAGCCCGCGACCGGTTCACCCAGGATCTCCAGGTATTCCGTAAACGGCTTATAGGCACGGGTCTTCGGATCATACATGGAATTCGCGTAAGCGGGTGGAATGCGATAGCGCCCCCGGTTCACGGCACGGATTTTATACGTGAACTCCCGCACCGAACCGGTCACGTCGCCGTGCAGAATGACGCGGTCCTCGCGAATATCCGCGTGCTCGATGCGCCAACCCTTGCCGTCCGGGCGCGAACGAATGCTTTCGCGTACCGGCTCGAAACCACCGGGTAAAATATCCACCACGGCGACATTACTTCTACGGCTCCGGTCCAGGGTTCGCAGACGCAGGCGCACGGTAACGGCGTCGCCGACATTCGCGTTGGCGACCAGTTTGCCTTTCGCGTCCAGATAGTCTCGATGGATTTCAATGTTGTCGCGAATTTCCGCCGCGGGTTCCTTGCGGTCAAAACCCGACTCCAGGGCTTGATAAAACAGCGGCAGCGATGATTCGTTTTCGATCCGCAGACCCCGCGCGATTTCCGGAAGCGGAACCTGGAGGAGCACGTCTCTTCCAGGTTTCACCTTTTCAAGTTTATCTTCCGCCAGGATACGACTAACGTTTACGCCGCGCGTCTCCCTCACCAATGGCAGTTTCGTCAACTCCATCAGGGCCAGCACGGCGTAGGAAGCCGAAAGGGAATTCAGGTATCCGCCGCGCAAGGGCCGGATCAAGGAAACGATACGACCGGCCTCAATGCGTTTGAAGAGCTTCGGGAATTCCCGCCCCAGCACGTACATGTATTGCGAATTGCGAACCAGGGCGTCGTAGTAGAAATTGTAATCCACGCGCGTGTCCTGGTCGGGATCGAACGCGGCCATGAGCTTTCGCGCCTCATCGTCTTTCTTGAGCAGCTTCAAGGCTCCGGCCAGATATACCGTAGCCAGATCACCGGAGCGATGGGAATCCTCCTTGTTCAAGCGCAGCAGTTCGCGCAACGCCGCGGCGTCCGTCTCGTCGTTGCGCGCCAGCACATAGGCCGCGTAGGCTCGCGTGCGAAGCAGGGCTCCATTACGACGCAAGATACCGCGTAGATATTCCAGACCGCGTTTTTTCATTTCCTCCGGTACGCCGTACCCACGTTCGCCCGCTTCGGTCAGAAAATGCATGGTGTAGACGGAATGCCAATCCGAACCCGAATTGTTGCCGGTCCAGCGACCAAAGCCGCCACGATCGTTTTGTCGCGTCCTTAGTATGCGAATGATTCCGTAAATACGGGCGTTGGTTCCGGCGGAAGCCAGACGAAACTCCGGTCTTTCGCGCAGAAGCATGAGCGGGAAAACCCCACTGACGAGTTGCTCCGTGGTTCCGTAAGAGGTCTTTTCGAGAAAACGGAGCAAACCCCGGGCCAGACCCAGGGGCAGGCGTGAATAATCGACCCGCCTTTCGCGGAATTGCTCGAACATATCGCGTTCCAGCAGGATATCCCTGCTCTCTTTCGTCATGATGCCGCTCTTCAAGGTAACACGAAATGGAGTAACGGGCCGTACGGATATGTTTTCCGTTATGAAACTCTCCTTGCCGTTTCCTTGAGCGCGAAACGTCAGCGCGGCCGCCGAGGGCGAATCGCCTCCGCGCACGCGAAAGCTCGTAGAAATTTCCTGCTTCGGCTTGAGCACCAGGGCTTTCGCGCCGTCGCCCGACAGCTTGAGCCCCTTCTCGCTCGCAACAGTCAGGCGAACGGAACTCTTAACCGGCAGGTTATTATAGACGGTCACCGGAATCTCCGCCTGGTCTCCCGGAGCAATGAAGCGCGGTACCGAAGGAGTTATGATGAAGTGATCGCGAATGAAGGCACGCTTTTGTTCGGCGCCCACGGCATCCCGGCCCGCGGCCACGGCTATGACCCGCAGGGTCCCGTTAAAATACCGAGGCACTTTGTAGTAAACCGTACGCCGTCGCGAATCGGAATTCAAGACCCCCGACCAGTAAGTTACCGGCGCGCGGTCCTTACGCTTGAAGGGGTTCAGGTTCAACTTCAAGGCCGCATCGCCCCCGCCGCCGAAACGAGACACGCGCCTTACGATGGAATGTTCCGGCAAAATCAAATCCAGAATCTGACGTGTGCCCACCGTCAGCGCTCGCTTGCGAAAAAACCAGGCCAGGGGATCCGGTTTTCGATACGCCGCCGCCTGGAGAATACCCTCGTCCACCGCGAAGAGAAAGATTTTTCCGGGGCGACTGGACGAATACTGAATGGGGAACAACTTGCCCGGCCTGGCTTTCTCCGGAATTTTCAGGCGAATGCGATTCAGCCGCCGCTCACGACTAATGGTGAAAGGCTGTACGGAATATGCCAGAGGGCTGGTATGAATCTCCCGCGAATTAATCGAACGAATAAAGGATACGTTTATGTAGGCATTCCCCTCCAGGTTGCGGGGAACGCGAATGCTCGTGACCGTGGAATTGGTATTGGTTCGGAACCACTTGTGGGCGTATACGCGATCTCGCTCGATGGTAATCAAACCCGCGCCTTTGTAGGGCCCCAGCACGCTGAGTTTGACCAGTTCGCCGGGCCTGTAATCATTCTTATTCAAGCGCACCGTGAGCTCGGCGTCCTTTTCCAGGCGACCGGCCAGGTTCGCGGCGCCCACGACGGTGTATTCGACTTTGTGCAGCACGAGATTGTCTTCGTCTCGAATTTCCAATGTGTAAGCACCGGGTAAGCGCGTATCCAGGCGATACCTCAGTCCATTCTTCGAAACGCTGATTTCGGTTTCATCGCGCTTGATGTCTCGCCGCACGGAGGAATAGCGATAGGCCCCGTCATCGTCTTTTATCAGGGCGGAGGTCCAGCGCGTTTCGGTAACCACGGCCTTGAGCTTGCCGACCTTCACGCGACGCAATTTGGAATCCAGGGCCAGCAGCCGAACGGAACGCGATGAGTTACGTCGCATGAAATGCAGGTTTCCATCCGCTTTATAGCCCAGCACGTATTTCAGGGGCGAAACGAGCACGGAGGTTGCCGCACTCACCGAACGACCGCCGGTCTTCTCGTATCCTCGCACGAATAGAGTCATGCGATACGTAGCCGGTTGAACATCCGCGGGCGAAAGGTCGAATTCCACCTGCCCGTTTTCGTCGGTGCGGGCCGGCGTCAACTCCGTCGTCCGATTGCGCTCGGCCCGGGAAGCATTGAAGAAAACGTAGTCACGATAGCCACGAAAGTAAAAGTTACCGGCGTCGAAGATTATCCGGCCCGTTACGCGATGATCATCCGCCGGCTTACCGTATAGATGACGCAGATCGACTTTCCCACGCAGTTCCGCGGCCGTCACCCAGCCCGCCGGTCCCGCTCCTTCTATTTCCGCCCGGATTTTCATACGGTCGGGCTGGAACTCTTCCACGCGCACCGCCATGGAGCCCAGTAAACCATGCCTGCGATTATCCTTCACGGTGTGAATTCGCAGACTGTACTGACCGGTGGGAGCCGTTTCACTGAAACCATACTTGAATTCCATTACGCCGGAAGCAGGCAGGCGAACGCGCTTACGGCGAATTTCCAGGCCCCGCGCGTCGAGCAGGCTCAATTCCAACGGCAGCCCCGCGGGAGGTCGCGCCCAGGAACCGGGTTTTACGATAATGCCGGCGCGAAGCTCGTCCCCCGGACGGTACAAGCCCCGATCCGAAAACAAATAGGCCTGGAGCGCGTCGGCGCTGGACGTGATGCCGCCGGTATCGAAGCGCGAATAGTTCAGCACGCGATCATAGCGCTCGTAGGGCATGAAGGAGATATCGTTGCCCTTTTTGAGGAGATAGGCCGTCGGCGCCTTTTCGCGGCGAAACGATTTCAGGGAAGGAAGTCGGGCACGCCCGCTCCCATCGGTTCGCGCCCGGGCGATGGGAACACCGTTCTTGCCCAGCACCCGCACAAGCACATCGGCGGCGGGCCTGCCGGACGAGACGAACTTAACGAAGACGTCTTCGCGTCCGTCCGCGCTTTTCTTCACCAGAAAGCCCAGGTCGGTCACAAGAACGAATCGGCGGTCGCCGACCGTCTCGGAATCCGAGTCATCATAGTCTCCGCCCCCTCCGGGTTCGTCGCCGTCCGGGTCGTCTCCATCCCCTCCCCGGGGATTGGGACGCCGCTGTTTAGCGTCCCGGACGCGCAGCAGGAACAGTCCCGTTCGCCCGCCGGGATCGTTTAGATAACGAGAGAGGTCGCACGTGAAGTACTGCATGCGGCCGGGTTTGGCTCGAACCAGGCGACGCTTCTCCGTATAAATTTTGGCGATGTTCGCCCCGGAAAAATTATAATTCGTAAAGCGCGGGCTCTTGAAATCGCCGCCCGTCTGACTGACCAGGTGATTGATCTGGGTGGGCAAAATGCGCTGCACTTCGATGTTCACTTCGTCGACATTATTGGCGGTGACGGAGATTTTCTTTTCGCCGCGCAGACTCAAAAGCGCTCCCTCATGCATAATCTTGAGAAGCCGGGGCATTCGCTCCAATTGATTGGTCGACTGAAAGCCTTCACGCATGTAATATCCGGCGTAGTTTTCCAGGCCCTTGCGCACCTTGACGTAGACATAGCGATTCGCGGGAGCCGTTATGCGAAAGGTATGCGACGTGGCGAACTCGCGTTCCCCGGGGATGGATTGAGCCTTGAGCAGGGTGGATTTTCTTAATGCGGCCGGCCCGACGTCTTCCGGCGACCAATCATGTTTTTCGGAGTCACGCCGGCCGGGGACGTCCTTGAGATCCCGGGGCAATAAATATACTTGCAATCCCTTGCCGATTGTTTCCGCCCGGGCTTCGCCGCGGGTATTCACCACGATGACTCGCTCCATGCCCTGAAAACGATTCTTGACCACGGCCGTCTCCACGCCGGTCACCGCGAAAAAATTACCCAGCCCTTGCACCACCGCGCTTCCGGTCACGTGACTCTTCGTGGAGTAACCTCCGAAGCTGGTCTTCGCGCCCGGCTCGACGCTCAAATCCAGGGAGTAGTCCTCGTCCCGCAAACGCAGGTTTTCCGAAACGATATAGGCCTCGGTTTTGTCTTTATTGTATTTTATGGTAAACTTGTAGTCGCGGGCCTTGACGGGACGCGGCAGAATGCGTCCCTTTTCCCGGAGCGTTACGCGGGAAGGGAATGTACCGGGATCCACGGGATAATTGAATCGCACCGAGGCATAGACGCGCTTGTCCGCGGGTTTGCGATAGTCCACGCGAAACTCAAGCCGCGCCAGACTCATGGAAAACGCGGGCGTCGTAAATTCGCGGGATGAACTGCGCGAGAGGCGCACTTCCGGAGGCGTGAGCTCCTTATCCATGACGATCCGGTATTCGGCGCCGGGCGGCCAATGCTTGCGTGGCGTAAACACCAGGCGTCGTTCGCTCTGCCAGGCCCAGGAGCCGGCGATCTCGGGCTTCAAGCGAACACCCTTCTTAATTTCATAACCGATGGACGCCAGGGGCGCCACCGAATCCTCGAACTCGATGCTCAACGTAGTGGGTGCCGCGCCCGGGCGAAACTCCGGAATGCCCGGCGCTTCAACTTGAAAACCAACCGTGCGCGCATCCGTTCCAAGAAAAAGACATAGAACCCCGCCGGGAATCGCGAACCAGACCAGTACTATGAGCGCGGACATGCGCGGCCAGAAGCTCGGATGCTTACGCTCGTACTCACGTAGATTACCGGCGGCTTCCTCTCCCACGCGAGCCGCTCGAGCGCCCCAGGCGGGAGACTCGTAGGACAACTTCCAGTCTCCCAATAAACCACGGGCGATTCGCCGCAGGAAATCCAAGGGCGCGCGAAGGCGACTCCACGCGGCGCCGGCCCAGCCCTGGAGTTTTTCGACGACGCGCCCGAGGAACGGATACAGCCGCAAACGGCGAAAATCATAGAACGCCCGCGCGAAGCGATCGAAGTATACCAGTAGAGTTTGAAAAATAAGCCGGCAAAAGGCCAGAACGGCAACCAGCAGGGGATTTCCGGTGGGCATGGGGTGATTTAACCCATGAGGCCGCAATCGCGCAAGCAGAAGTTAAGACGACTACGCCTTGCCTCTGCCACCCGCGGCCGATTTGCTTTTATTCCGACGGATTCACCGGAGCGGCCAGAAACTTTTCTCCAGGTAGTATGATCCGGGTTTCATAGTGAGTTTCGGATTCCCAGGGGCTGAGCTTGCCTTCCAGCCGTCGAATACGTCGGAGCATGCTGGCTTCGCCTCTACCCACGTTTAGTCCGAGCGTTTTAGAAGACGGTTTCGATGCCCGGGCGGCATGAACCCGAATGAGAATATCACCGCCGCTCCGCGGAGTAATTTCCCAGTTAGACGGACCGGCCCCATATTTTAAATCATTTGTGGCGATTTCCTCAAACAACCCGAGCATTTCGCGTACGATGTTCACGGGCAAGGCCGCGGATGGTTCAAAGCGATCGTCCGCGACAAAGACCAATGGGCGCTCCGCGCCGGAGTAGCGGCGCAACAAGATAACATGAAGACCCTGGAGCCAGTTCTCATGAAGGGCTTCCAGATCATCGGCTCGAAATATCTGTCTGCGCAATTCCGCGCCCACGGCTTCCAGGGCATAATTCAGGCGACGCGCGTCCGACTCTTGAACTTGCTTTCCCGGGGCAAGTTGCTCCATGGCCAGACGTAAATCCGTAAGGCGCGCGCCGATCCCGTCATGGAGGTCATCGAATATTGTACCACGAATGCGCCTTCGCGCCTGTTCCTCTTCTTGCCCGCGAACCATCAAATTCCCGACGCGAGCCAGGAGCTCCCCCGGATCGAAAGGATTGGAAACA
>CAZGYS010000356.1:0-6884 GCA_964530305.1 uncultured Leptospiraceae bacterium | reverse complement strand
TGAAGAGCGTGTCGCGGATATCCCGGTGCGGCTCTCCGGAGGATCCCTCGGCTCCATTGCCGATCACCGCCAACAGTTCGCTTTCCGCCAGGGGTTTGCCGATGGTTCGCCCGTCCGGCGTGTGACCCAGGGTCAAGTTCTCGGCTTGACCGTCTTCAATGATGGAACTGATAACACCCGACACGGGAGCGCGCACGCTGGTCTCCATCTTCATGGAGGAAAGCACGAGTAATAGCTCGCCCTGGTTCACGCGATCGCCCACGCGCAGGGTTCGCCCCTCGGTTTCGCCGAAGCGCACGAAAGTGCCTTGAATGGGAGCACGCACGGCCCCCAGATCCCCGGGCGGACGCGGATCCCCGGGAACGACCTCCATGGAAATATAGCGGGCGCGATTGCGCATATCCCGGGTGTACAGCACCAGTTCCGAACCGATGCGATCCACGCGTACCCGCAGGCTGCGATTGCCGTACAAAATTCCGTAGTCGTCCGCCTGTCCGCGGCCGTCGTCGCTGAGACTGATATCGCCTCGAAATTCCTGATCGACGAAACAGCAATAGCGATTCAAATCCAGGCGCATGAAATCAATGCGACGGGTAACGCCGTCCATGGTGACGCGAAAGGAGGTGGGAGAACGCGTCATGCGCGGATCTCCCAGGCCTCGTTCAGGATCCTGTTGCAGAGCCAGCTTCATGGCCGTGCGCGAAAATCCGGAAAGATATTCGGTAAAGGCTCCGAAGACGGCCGGCGTATCCTCCTGGAATTCACGCCGTTCCCGGGGCGCGGGGGCGATTTGCTCCAGCTCGCCGCGTACGGAGGTCAGCAGCTCGTCCATGTTCGTGCGCACGCCGCGCAAATACAGTTCACGGAGGGCGCGCTCCAGACGCGTCAGGGCCGCCCGCCGCGTGGAACCATGCACGATGGTTTCTCCCACCAGGCCCATTGATCCCGGACCGGGGACGTCTCCCTGGGACAGAGCGAAATCATTGCGGACGCCGCGAAAGCCGGCCGGCTCAAGCTCCCGTACGATATCCTGATCGGGTTCATGGGAGGCATGGGCGAAAATCCGACACCCGATTGCGGTTCGCGGCGATTTATAAGAACCGTCCAGCGGGTCTTCGCCCGCATCTCCGGTAAAACGACGCACGTGCGCCGAAGCGAGATCCAGGCCGAGCGCCTCTTCCAGAACGGCGCAACCCGTTTCCAGGCCGGGACGAAATTCCCCCGGGGAAAAACCGGTCTCGGTTTCCGCGAACTCCAGCGACGCCGTCCCATGCTCGAATTTCAATTCGCGGGCGATTTCCCGCGCGCGATTCAAAAGGTCCCGCTCTTGCGCCTCCGCGAGAACCGAGCCGCTTTCCTCGAGACCGGTATCCTCGGAGCGTACTCGAATTCCCAGGGGCACATCGTTCATTAACTGCACGACGATTCCGCGCGCGCTCGAAGCTTGCGCCGTTTCTCGTGCATTGACGCGGCGCAGGGTTTCCGCGTCGGGACCCATGATCACGATGGAGTTGCCGGCCGCTCGGGACAGCTCTTCGGCGAACTTTGCATTCAAGCGCAGGAAGTCATAGGCCGGGTAAACGGCGTCCACCTCCGCCAGCACGCAGGCGGCGATGATGCGATGAATGTCCTCGGCTCCCGGCGTCGGTCCGATAAACACGGGCTCATCGGCGAATTCATACCAGGAGCGGCCGCGTTCGCCGTCGCACACGGGCACCACGGAAGACAGACCCTCCTCGTTAAGGGCCAGCACCATGCGTTTCGCCATTAAGCCGCTGCCGGCCACCATGACCCGGGAAAACGGCGAATCAGTGCGCGGATCCGTGCGACCGCGTATCTCCGCCAGATGCGGATTCAGCGCCTGCAAGGTTTTCAGTTCGTTTTCAAGCTCTTCCATAAGAGTCGCCGGCAATCATTCCGAACTTCCCGGATTCGTCGATTCATTTACGATTGATCTTCTGACCGGTACATACAAGCCTGATCATATGTCCGATTACGATAAAAGCTGGCTCATTCCCGTTCGTGAAAATCCGAACGCGCGTTTAAGACTTTTTCTATTCCATTACGCCGCCGGCGCCGCCTCCATCTATCGGACCTGGGGCGAAGGACTGCCGGAGGATATTGAAATTTTCGCGCTTCAGCTACCCGGACGCGAAACGCGCATGAGCGAACCCCTGCTGACCAGCATCCCGGTCCTGGTTCAAAACCTCCATCGCGTTATGCGGCCTCTACTCGATAAGCCCTGGGTAAGTTTCGGACACAGCATGGGCTGCGTTCTAAGTTTCGAACTATTGAGAAGCGTGCGAAGGGCGAAAGAACGCATGCCGTTGCGATACTTCGGCAGCGGTCGTCGCGGTCCGGGAGTTCCTTCGCGTCACCCGGACATGCATACGATGACCGACGCGGAGTTACTGGAAGCCCTGCGACAGTACGGCGGGACGCCGGAGGAAATTTTGAACGAACCGGACTTCATGGCCATGCTGTATCCGATCATTCGGGCGGACTTCCAGGCCCTGGAAACCCATGTCTTCGCCGATGAAGCCCCGCTGGAGGTGCCTTTCAGCATTTACTGCGGACGAGACGACGAACGAGCCACGCCGGACGAGCTGGAGGACTGGAAGGACTATTCCTCCGCGGAGTGCGAAATCAAACTATTCGACGGCGGCCATTTCTATATCAATACCCATCGCCATCAGGTCCTGGAGATGCTGTCGCGAGATCTGGAGACGATTCGCGCCTGATGGGCGGCACCGTGATGCGTCTCGGGCGCGTGGGTTGATTCGGCGGAAATTTACTTCGCGGGCATCAGGCGCGTACGGGACTCGATTTTCTTATCCCCGCGTTTATACAGCAGCTTGTACTCCGAGCGGGCGTTCGCGCCCGATAGGAACTCCATCAAATCGTCGATGTCGCCGATGGTTTTGCCGCCCAGTTCCACGATTCGGTCGCCTTCGCGCAGACCGGTTTTCGACACCGGTGAATCGCCCCGTACGGAAGCCACCTCGACGCCCTTGCCGTCCGAGGCGTACATGGCCGGCATGATGCCGAGACGCACGCGATAACGATAGCGTCCCAGCTTGCGTCCGCCCTTCGCCTTGCGAAACACCGGCGGCGATTTCAAGGCAGCCGTTTCGCGGATGAGATTCAAGCACATCCCCGTGACGCCCAGAACGCCGTCCAGGTTGATTGTTTCGAACTTGTCGTCGGACGTGTGGTACTTCTTATGACTGCCGGTATGCAGGAACAACACGGGCGTTCCCTTCTTATAAAAGCTGGCATGATCGCTGGGTCCGCTGCCGCCGGGAACGTATTTCAGTTTCAGTTCCTTGTAAGGCCATGGGGTTTTCTTAAATGAGCGGGCTACCAGGGCTTTCAGACGCTCGTCGGCCGTGTCCGCTCCCTGGATATGCAGGCCCTTGTCCTCACGCAAACGCCCCACCATATCCAGATTGATCATCAGGATGGTATCACGCTTGCGGAAGTACTTGCTCGCAACGAAATGCCGAGAGCCGTAGAGACCCCTTTCCTCGGCGTCCAGGGCCAGAAACAGCACGTTCACGTTCTCGGGCAGGGCCTTTTTGCCGTCCAGCTCGCCCCGCAAAACGCCGGCGCTTTCCATGATGACCGCCGTACCCGAGGCATTGTCGTCCGCGCCGTTATGGATATGGCCGCGACCGCGAATACTGGCGAAGTGGCCATGACCGATGTGATCATAGTGAGCACCGATGACGATAATTCGCTGCTCCTTGCGCGGCGGACGGAGGTAGGCGCCGATATTGCGACCGGTGTTCTCGCGGATCTTATAGGAAGTGTTCAGGGAGATTCGCCCCAGGGAGTCGCCACGCTTCACCGCCGCGTCTTTCACGGAGACGGCCTGCTTGCCTTCCAGCATGGCCTTTTCCACTTCAGCCAGGCCTTTGATGTTTTTCAGGAATTCCCCGGGCTCCGCGAAAGCGGCGGGCGGGCCGCCGCGATTACGAAAACGAAATGCGCCGGGACGAACGGGCTCCACGCCGGCGCGACTCATAAAGACGACACCCTTCGCGCCCAGCTCCCGCAACTTGCGATACTTATAGCTGAAGGATATATAGGGCGTATACTTATCATTGGCCTTGCCCCCGGGCCCATGACGCAGGCACAGTGCGATTTTACCCTTCACGCTGATCTTCTTGAGGTCGTCCCAGCTACCGTCGGGAGCGCGCAGACAGAAACCGGCGAAAACCAGTTCCCCTTGAACGGAAGAAGGACGCGCGAAAGGCAGGGGCAAATGATTCAGGCGCACCGCCTTGCCGGCCGCGGTCGTCCAGGTGAGATTGTTTTTTTCGGGCGGCACGTCCAGCCCCGCCTTGAAGGGAAACTTCTGTTCGAATTCTCCATCAAAGGCCGGGTGTAATTTGTACGCCTGGAACTGCCGGGTTATGAATTCGGCCGCGCGAACTCCGCCGGGGGTCCCGGCCTGTCGCCCCGCCATGTCGTCGGCGCTCAACACTCGGATGTAATGAGCAAGGTCGGCTCGCGCCAGTTCCGTCCGGACCTTGTGAGCGCTCATGGAGTTTCCGGAGCAACCGAGGGCAAGGATAATCGCCGCAATCGCCATCGCGAAAAAGGCCCTGGTGGTATTCATTCTATTCGCCTCACGTTCTTCAAGGACATGGCCAGCAACGCCGTCGCGGCCATTAAAATCGCCAGAATCAAGTACGCCGTTTGCACGCCCAGCATCCAGTACAGATACGCACCCACGACGGGACCCAGCGCTCGCGCCAGGGAGCCGGCCGAACGAAAGACGCCGAGCATGTAGCCCTGGTGTTCCGCCGGCGACATTAGACTGGCAAGACCCGTCAGGGACGGCTGGACCAGGGCCGAACCCAGCGCCAGCGGAAAGAGCGCCGCCAGGAACAAGGCCGTGCGAGGAGCCGTAAGCGCAATCAAGTACAAGGGCGCCGCCATGATGGCCACGCCGATGGAGGCGATGGTTTTTTCTCCCAGCCGCGGAGTTAAACGCCGAACGATGGCCCCCTGCCCAAGGGCGATGAGTCCGCCGATGTACACGAAGACCAATCCGATCTCCATGGGCGTGTACTTGAACCCCAGTTTCAGAAAGAACGTCATCGTGAATTCGAATCCGGCGAAGACAAAAATGAACAGACCGTAGGTAAACAAAACGCGAATGAAATCGCGCGGGGCGATGTCCGAACCGCCGGTCATGGCGGAACCTTTCACGGCTCGAAGGGGATTGGAAATCCAGGCATGTTGTCGACCTTCCGGCGGCAGGGTTTCCCGAAAGCGCGCGAAATTCAACAGCGCCGCGCCGGTAGCGGAAACGCCCGCGATGAGCGCGGTAAAGGCGAACGGGTTTACAAAGGACAGAGCGGGGAAAATTGTCCGCAGATCGATTTGCGCCGTGAGGCCTCCAATGGCGGGCCCCATGATAAAGCCGATTCCGAAGATGGCGCCGACCATTCCCATGGCGCGCGTACGCTCGGATGCGGGCGACATATCCGCCATGGCCGCCGTGGCCACGCCTAGATTACCCGCCATGAGGCCGCCCAGCAGACGCGAGATTATGAATAATGTGAAACCTGGAGCGAGAAACCAGACCAGATAGGAGACCGCCAGTCCGCCGCTGGTCAGAATCAAGATAGGTCGACGCCCGTACTTGTCCGAGAGGCGGCCCCACATAGGCGCGGTCAGGAATTGGAGAACTGAATAAATTGAACCGAGCAATCCCCCCATTAAGACGATCAAGCGCCCATCGCCGGGTTTGCCGACGGGCAGCATACCTTCCAGTACGGGGATCAGGGGCGGAAGCCAGCCGTCCAGGGCATGTTGGTCGGCATGCTTGATGTAGTGATCCAGCAGCTCCGGGACGATGGGAAAAATCAGCGAAAAACCGATGATGTCCAGCAGCAAAATAAAGAGCAGTAAGATTCGATTCGTCTTTATGCCTGATTCATCGAGCTTCATATGTCGAATATAACCTGAGGGCCTGAAATGGAAACGGGATCGCGCCGGATCTTATGTCGAGCCTTTCGTACTTGTTTCAGGTACAAATTCAAGGCCAGGCGCCGCGGGACAGCAAAAAATAGTTGTTTCCACGAGGGATTGGTATATTTTCTAATGGCAGAGGTATATGTCGACGAATGATTTGATCAGCATCGCGGACCTGGAGAAGGAGGATCAGGTTCTGCCGATTGGGAGGGATTACATCCCGAACCTGGAAAAGAAACTTAGAAACACCATCTATAGTATCTTTCAGGAACCCGGCGGTGAACAAACCGAGGAAATCGGGGATTTCGAACTCCTGGCGGAAGCCGTCTTCTGGTCTCTCGGGGAATTGATCAATAACGCCAACAAGGCCAACAATCGCTGGGCCATTTTGCGCAACGCGCTCTACCAGCGCGCCTCCAAACAAAATCCCGACATAGGCGAAAAGCAATTATACAAGGATATCGACTACGCCATTCAGCACAATCAGGGAGACTTCCTGAAAAAGTATCAACTGGAAAGCGTCGACCTGTCATCTTCCATCCTCAAGCTAATCGAAATGCACAAAACGAACTCCTTCGCGCTGTCGGAGAAGTTCAGCAAGAAAATCGATCTGACCATGCGCGTACGCAAGAAGGGAGATCAATCACTACTTACGGTAAACGTAATCAACAACTCGCCCATTACGGAAGTGGATCGAGATCGCGTCGAGTACAACCTGGAGAAGATCAAGGAAGACTTGATCAACTCGGAAAAGAATCCCTTCGAAGCAACGGCTGAACTCTATGAAAAACCCGAGGACCATGCCGGGGGCGGCTTCGGCGCGGGCTTGCGTAGTATCGTGCTGTTCATCAAGGAAGGGTATCGCCCCTTTCGCGCGGACATTACCTATTCCAAAT
>CAZGYS010000355.1:0-6894 GCA_964530305.1 uncultured Leptospiraceae bacterium | reverse complement strand
CATGGGAATCGCGGTTTTTTCTCCATCCATAAAGGGTACGTTTCGCGGGCCGGATGATTCTTTCGACCGCAATCGTCACCTTCTGCGGATTCGCCAGCGCATAAATCGAAAGCTTCTTAAGAAGCTGCGTGACGACTTCGAAGTAAAGAAAATTGAACGCACCGAGCTTTATAACCCGCGTCCGAAAACCATCGTGGATTCCATCACCGGTACCGAACTTCTGACGCCGGGTGGACAGGTGAAATTGACCGGACGCGAGTTGAAATTCGATCCCGCATCCATCGATGAAGGCGTTTTTCTGAAACGGGAAAACGAGGAATACATTCGCATCGATGATTTCTACATGCGCGAAATCGTTCCGAGCGCCATTACATTTCGTATGCCGCGTACCATTCCGCCCGGCGACTACGAAGTCGAAGTCCGGCGGGTCGTTAACGGCGTTCTGCGCAAGGGGAACCTGAGCTACGATGTTCAGGCTGCGCCCGTTCATCCAGTCCCGGTCGAAATACAGATTCCGGGTTCAAAGGATGCTCCAGCAGACCTTCTGCCGGGAACGCGCGTTCGCGTCATGGGCATCGAGCTGGATTTCGATTCGGCCGTTTCCGATGACGGCGTCTTCCTGATTAAGGACGAAACGGAAGTTAAAGTTCCGGCTGCTTCCATCGAGTCGGCCATCGAAGAAACACTCACCATGACGTTGCCGGAAGACCTGGAATCCGGCAACTGGGTTCTGGAGGTTCGCAAATCTTACGGCGAAGAATTGCGGAGCGGTTCACGCGAAATCGAGATCGCCGTGGTCGAACCGCCGGAAGAGCCGACTTGATTTTTCCGTAATAGTCTTCATTATTTCCTGCCATCCTGGGGCGGCCGTCTGGTCGCCCCTTTTTTGTTCCATTGCGCGTAACAATCTCCACTGCATCGAAAATGCGCTAATAGTCAGCCCGTTTTCTTATTAATTCCGACCCCGTTTACTTATTAATTTTGGGTCGGTTTATAGAAAGCCCGGGGTCCGTTTTCTTATTAATTTTGGGTCCGTTTATAGTAAGAAAACGGGTCGGTCACTGTAAGTAAATGGGGTGGTGGATAGTAAGAATGTGGGTCGGGGATAGTTAGTTTTGGGGTTGATGTTTATATTTCTTGTGAGTTGTAAGATCGTTTCCGTCTTCCGTAGCGATCAATTTGTGATGCCCTTTCAGCGGCCAATCGATCTGCAGTTAATTTTTGTTCCTTCAGGGACTACCCTCTTCTGTTATTCAGGTCTTTTTCCGGCTTGAAAAATGTTGTCCGCCAACGAAGCCGCAATTTCCGACTGCTCAATGCCCACGCTAACAACTTTTTGAGGGCTAAACCACTGGCAGGAAATACAGATGCCGATTCCGCCCGACGAAAGAAACTCTTGATCGAACCTATCAAGCAGGCTCCTAATCCCATTGTAATCGCATCCAACGGTATTGAAATACAATACATGGCTGTAAGCCATGCTGATCTCTAATTCGAGTAAGAATCGCTGAGTGAGATTTAATCTAATCGGATTGGTATGTCCGTCTATTTTCGTTTTTTCTAGAACTTTGGCGATGTCGACGTCAGTCATTTTCTTTTCGTGCTTTAGATAGTTTTGAATCGTCTGCCGCCTAAAAAAGCCGCCAAATCGATATTTATTCCCTGCCGGGTTCCACACTTCACCTACTTTTTGTAATAGTTCCAGATTGACTTGTTTAACTTGACCTTGCAGCAACTGAGCCAATATCGAATACTCCTCCGATTCATGCGATACTGGGATTATCATGTGTGTGAATGTTTGTGGCTCGATCTGAAACGCAGGAAATTCCAGTCTATTAATCTTAAACCCTGAGCTTCTAATACTCATCTTAATTCCTCGCTGAACTAATAGCAAAAGCCACAGCCAACTTCTCTAAAATCCAAGGCGATTCCACAAACGGCCCCAGAATTTGCGCGATGTCATTGGACGACTTTTGGCAACGAATTCTTGCGGATCAATTTTCGCATGGCGTAGCAGATTTCGCACTGGTCCAGCATTACCAGTTTCTTTGAAAATTTCCAGTGCGGCTGTCATCCTATGATGTCCTTCACTGATATGGTGTATTCCTTTAGAGTCAACCAGAATTGCAATCTGGCCTCTTGGTTCCGTATATTTATAAGCTCCAGGTTCAAGCATATCCGATTTGATTTCACCGACCTTCTTGCTATCAATGCCAACCCGCGTTGCACGGATTGGTGGTATTTTTCCGCTGTAATCTGGATCAATGGGGTGATTACTTGCAACCATTGAAATTGAAAAATGGCTGAATCGCGCCGTGATGGGTACCGCGACAAAAAGCTTGATCCAATTATATCGCTTCTTGAGAGCATTCAATAGCCCTAAAGTAAAACCTACGGGAGTGTTTGCCTTATCTTGTACTGTGGTGATGCCTTTAGCTTTGACCAAGGCTTCCGCCAGTTCAGTGGGCTTGCGTTTCTGGTTCTTAGGATCGCTGGGGTTTTTGTTTTTAGCACTATTTTTTCCGGAAAGTTTGGGCTTTAAACGATCTTTTAGCTTCGTGAAGAAATTGCGTAGTCCATTAACAATGGAACGAATGTTCTTTGCCAATGGCTTGGATACTTTACCGGCCCAACCAAGAATCTGGGAACTTACGATTCTTGTAAGAATACCGATATTTTTCCAAACATTGACTACTACATCTTTTGCTCGTTTCCCGGTGCGTTTTAGCCATTTCATAACCGGGCGCACGAAACGCGCAATTGCTGAAAGGCCAGCCGAACTCCCGACAGTTAATATTCCCAGAAGGACATCAAACGTGATCCCTCCTCCAAAGCGCCCGATCGTTTTCCCAAGTGCACTTCCTATTTGATCCGGCTCTTTTTTGAAGAATCTAATTAGATAACTAGCGAACCTCGCTCCGCCCTTCTGCAACATGCCTTTCGCGCCATTGTATAAATCGGAAAGATGATCCGCAAGACCCTTCTTATCGCCTCCGCGAGCCAAATTTACAATATTATCTACAAAATTCTTACCACTTGTTGTAACCCAGTTTGCCGCCTTAACAATGCCATTGCGGATACCGCGAAAGACTTTTCCTGCATCGATCTGTCCGATAAATTTCAGGACGCTCCAGGCAAACTTTCCAATAGTATACGGAAGCTTGACAATTTCCCAGATGAGTTTTAGCGTTCCCCAAAATCCATCGACGAAGAAGCCTTTCACAAAGCTAATCACGTAATTCTTGACGAACGCCCAGCTTGACAACGCCTTCGCGATTCTCCAGGCGATTTTCAGAATTGAGTCGCCTCCTTCCTGTGCGAACCTTCGTAAGAACCCGATAACACCATGTTTGAATATGAGGCCGATTGGAGCGGTCGGTAGGAACCACTTGTCATCGATCTTTTTTATCAGCCAAATCGCCCCATCAAGGGTATAGTTAACGGCCTTCTCTGCTATGCTTTTCGGATTGCGCCTCCGCCAGGCGGCGCCTTCCAGGAGAGTGACCTCGTCAAGATGTCCATGGGCGGATATACCTATTTTCGTTTGAGCGGCCGCAACCAGCCGGGTGAATGCGACTCCAATGCCCCGGCTACCAGGAATCGTTTCCAGTTTCCCTTTAACCTTTCGAGTTCCTAATCGTGTTCGCGCATAAGATAAGGCACGCGCATATAGTTTGTAATTGCCAGATATAATTAGCAGTTGATAGGCGAGGCCGTCGGTATACTTATGATCGTCCCGGTTTGATTTTATGGCGTTGCGCAATTTGCGACCACGCAAGACTCGCTGAACAACGAGTTTACGATCTGGGCTGTCCTTCTTTTGGATTGGTTCCGATTGGATTGCCGGCAATACCTCGGGATAATTCATCTTCGTTGAGGCTTGAGGGTTCTTTTTTTCCTTCCGTCGCACGCCACCCTGCTGAATCGTATGCGTTAATTCATGCGCGATCAGCTTTTTGCCCTCATGAGTTTCCGGTTGATACTCACCCTTACCAAAAGCTATATCCTTTCCAACCGTATATGCCTTCGCATTCAGGTCTTTCGACGTTGATTCAGCGTCACTGCCTTTGTGGATGCGCACGTCGCTGAAATCATGCCCCATACGCGATTCCATGAACTCGCGTGTAGAGCTTTCCAGCGGAGTGCCGCCGGATTTGCGCATCGAATCTATTTTCGCTTCTGTTTGAGGCGATGCGGTCGCAGTGCCATCGCCCGATTTCTGGATTAGAACCGATTTCGCTGGAGATACACTTTTCGTTTGTTCCCTGGTAACGGATGCGTCGGGCTTGCGTACTTCTGCATCTTGTTCCGTCCGCGTTTTTTCATCCCGTGCTCTTTGAATGGATTCATTCAAGCGCCGCATATATCGCTGGTGCGATGTTTCTTTCGCTCCGTCGCCTGACGATTGGGACTTCTTACGCCGCAAGGGCTCAAGGTGCTGGAGCGAATAAGGATCAAGATGTTCCGTTTCGCTTTGCGATTTCGATTTCTTCTCTTCTTCGCGCTGAATAAAAGAGTACATGGGAGCTCCGCCGGCAATTAAAGAAGCTCTATTTGAAAAGAGCAATCAGGAATGGAAGAATAATTGCGAACATAATTACGGACTGTAAAATGCCGCGGTTTTTTTGGAACCGGGGACAAGCGAATAGTGTTGCGGGGCGATTGCGGATTGGATAAGCGTGAATGTAAAAGTCATCAATAAAGGAGCACTATTATTATGTTTATTGAGAATCCAAACCTGCAATACCTTCGAGCGCAAACTCGGCGATTTGAGCTTATGCTGCAGCTCTTGATGCTGGATGGAAATTCAGGCCCCGAACCAGGCGACAATGTCGAGTCGAATAATGATGATTTTCGTGAAAGGGTTCAAGTCGAAATCGCAGATCTGACAAATGAGCAAGCAAATACGCTGGAGAATTCGCGGGAGGCCAGGCTCCAGCTTACAATACTGGGTCCGAAAATGAGGCTGTCGCCTGTTGATCTCGACGCCTACTTGCTCCGACTGGCTCTGGACGAGATTCCCGGATTTCGTCGCCATTGCGATTCAGCTACCGGCAATGAATACCCTCGCAAAAGCGCCCGCTATTTTCTGGAGGATTTACTGCACACCATTCACGGCGACGCGGCTTATGATGTCTTCGAAAAGAATGCTCCTTTGTTCGAAACCGGTCTCCTCCGTTACGCGCCCGGCGAGCTCGTTGTTTCACCGAAAGATGAAGTGATTAAGGTAAATCCGATTTGCGCGTCGATTCTGCTCGGGAAACAAAACTCTATTGCGGGCGTGAAAATTCATCCGGCTGAAATCTATGTTCCGGCTCCTCATAAAGAACTTGAGACTGTGTCGAACCTCATGACCATACTATCGAATGCTCAAAAAGGCCATGAGCGATTTGTTGTTCAATTCAATGGGCCCGAAGGATCCGGTAAAGAGCACCTTGCCCGCTATATTTGTTCCCGGGCGAAGCTGCCATGTCTGGAAGTTGATCTCAATCATATCTTGCAGTCTACTACTCCAATCGAACTGATACAAGATCTGGTTCGGGCGGCTTGCGCGATGGGTCATGTCCTACTGCTCAAAAGCGTTGATATCCTCGCCAGGAAAGGACATGAAAGCGCGGCTTTCAAACTCAATCAAGAACTTCGCGCGGATCATGTCATGGCGATACTCACGGCTCGCGAGAAGGTTGAACCCGGCGGCATGGACAAATTCACTGCCGTTCTGTCACTGCCAGGGCCGGATCAACCTACGCGCGAAAAAATATGGGCCGATGTTTTGGCACGATACAACATCGCGGATGACGTGTCCATGGAAGAAATGGCGCGAACCTTTCATATCGCGGGGGCTTCCCTGGAGCGTGCCGTGCGAAACGCGGCTGGCGAAGCGGCGTTACGCAATGGCGGCAATCAGATCGAGCGAATGGACCTGGTGCGTGCTTGTCGCCAGGAGACAACCGGCCGCATGAAGGAGCTGGCGGGCCTGGTGCAACCGAAGTTCACCTGGGATGACCTCATCATGACAAACCAGACCAAGTCTCTACTCAAGGAAGTTCAAAATGCCGTGACCGACCGGCGAATCGTCTATGATGAATGGACGATGCATGGCCAGGGAACGGCCGAGCGCGGAATGAGTATCTTATTCAGCGGGCCACCCGGCACGGGCAAGACCATGGCGGCGTCGATTATCGCCCGCGAACTGGGCCTGGAGCTCTACAAACTCGACCTGTCGCGCGTTGTTAGTAAATATGTCGGCGAAACCGAGAAGAACCTGGCGACGGTCTTCGACGAAGCCGAGAAAGCGAATGCCGTTCTCTTTTTTGATGAGGCCGACTCTCTCTTTGGTAAACGTGGCGACATCAAGGGCGCGCAGGATCATTATGTGAATCAGCAAGTAGGATTTCTCCTGCAAAAGGTCGAGAGCTTTCAGGGAGTCGCATTCCTGGCGACCAACCTGAGCGACAACATGGATCCGGCGTTTGAAAGACGCTTCAATCATATCGTACGCTTTCGCATGCCAAAACCGCCGGAGCGGACGGAGATCTGGAAGCGATCTTTCTCCAGTTCAACGCCGCTTGCAGCTTCCATAGATTTCGAAGCGCTGGGCAAAGACTTTACCGCGAGCGGAGCGCAAATTAAGAACATCGCGCGAAACGCCGCTTTCCTGGCAGCGGCGGACAAGGACCGGGAAGCTATGGAAGTCACGGCCGAGCATATTCTACATGCGACCTTGCGCGAATTCGACAAGGATACCATCGCATGGGAGATGGAGTATTCGGGGCAGTTCAGGGAGGAGCTTTCGCGGATTCGGACTGCCTTGAAACATGGAGATGAGAATCCGGGCAGATGATTTTTGCAACGAAACCGTGGGCAGTTTAACGTCGTGCCCGGGACCGGATT